>DASRXO010000350.1:0-17241 GCA_035654095.1 Telluria sp. | reverse complement strand
AGACCGAGGAGATCACGCCCGGCAGCAGTAGCGAGGCGAGCATCGCCAGCGCCCAGCTCCAGCGCGTGGCCATGCGCCGCACCCGCGCCGCGCGTTCGGCCGCGAGCGCCGCGGCCCCGAGCAGCAGGGTCACCACGATGGTGTAGCCGATCCAGGCGATCATCAGGATTTCTCCTTGCCGCTGTTGGCGAGCAGCTCGCGCATGCGGGCGATCTGCTTGGCGCTCAGCTTCTGGTCCGAGACCAGGTGCGCGAACAGCAGCTCGGTCGAACCCTTGAACAGCTTGCCGGTGAGGTGGTGCAGGGCGCTCTTGCGTGCCAGCCGCTGCTCGATGGCGGCATGATAGCGATGGCCGCGGCCTTCCTCGGTGTGGCCCACGTAGCCCTTGGTTTCGAGCGTGCGCAGCACCGTCAGCACGGTGGTGTAGGCCAGCTCGTCCTGCAGCTGGGTGCGCACCTCGGCGACCAGCGAGGGGCCATGCTCCCACAGGATTTGCATGACGTCCGCCTCGCGGTCGGTAAACGATATCTCCATGTTCCGCTCCTATCTACTAAATGTTTAGTAGATAGTAGCAGCTTGGCGCGGGTTGTCAACTATGAGTTTAGTTAATGGGCGGCGTCGAGCTGCTCGTAGACCGCGGCGGCGACCTTCGCCAGCTCGTTCTTGCTCACACCGGCCGACAGCGCGTAGCCCAACTTCCCGTCGATCCAGTAGAACACGCCGAGCTGCCCTTCCTGCGCGAAGCGGAAGCCGGTGTCGCGATTGTTCGGCTGGCCGCTGCTGACGTACAGCGTGAGGCGCTGGCCGCCCGCGTCCTGGTACATGAACTGGGCCACCGGGCCGCTCTCGCCGGGCAGCAGGCGCCCGCCCACCAGCTCGTAACCGAGGGTGCCGAGATGCGGCGCACGCAGCGGCGCGCCGAGCCGCTTCGACAGCCATTTGACGAGGTGCTCTTCCTGGTCGGCGCCGACTTCCACCGGATGCCGCACCTCGGGGCTGTACACCGCATGCGCCAGCGCGGCCTGGTGCGGCAGACCTTGCGCGTATTGCGCGGCGCGCGGCGATGCGCCGCGCAAGATCCAGCCGGCGGCCGCGCCGGCCAGGGCGATCAGCACGGCGGCGGCCAGGCGCTGCGCCAGCCGCCACGGCGGCGAGGCCCAGTGCGGCGGGGCCGACATCGCCGGCGGCACCGGCTCGCCCAGCACCGGATCGAACAGCGCGCGCAGCTGGCGGTTTTGCAGGCGCCAGGCTTGCAGGCGCTCCATGTCGGCCGGATGCCGCGCCAGCCAGGCCTCGACGTCGGCCCCGCGCGCCCGCGCCAGCAGGCCGTCGGCGTAGGCGTGCAGTTCGGCTTCTCTGACTAGCTGGGGATTCATTTGACCACCTTCAGCGGCGCCGCCACGGGCCGCCCTTCCATCTGCGCGCGCAGCTTCTCGCGCCCGCGCGACAAGCGCGACATCACGGTGCCGAGCGGGATCGCCAGCGTGGCCGCGACTTCTTCGTAGCTCATTTCTTCGAGCGCCACCAGCAGCAGCACTTCGCGCTGGCCCGGCGCCAGGCTGGCCAGCGCCGTCTGCAGGTCGCGCAGTTCGAGCGTGTCGTGCGCGGCGGCGACCGGCTGCGGCGTGTCCTCGTCCAGCTCCACGGTCGACAGGCCGGCCTTGCGCAGCCGGTCCACGTGCAGGTTGTGCATGATGCCGAACAGCCAGGGCCGCATCGCGGCGCCGCGCCGCCAGCTGGCGAGGCGGCGCCAGGCGCGCTCCATGGTGTCCTGCACCAGGTCGTCGGCGCCGGCGACGTCGCGCATCAGCGCCCGCGCGTAACGGCGCAGGCGCGGGATGCACGCCACCAGCTCGGCGCTGTCGTCCCGCATCGCGCCGCGTGCTTAGTCGGCGACGACGTGCCAGACGTCCTTGAACTTGTCGCCGTTGCGGTCGCCCGGCTTGGCGTCCTTGGCGAACAGGTACAGCGGCTTGCCCTTGTAGGCCAGCTGCTTGGCGCCGTCCTCGCGCGTGATCACCGAGTAGGGCGCGCTGACCTTGGCGTCGCCCGCCATGACGGCCGGCCAGGCGTTCAGGCAGGGGCCGGCGCAGGCGCTCTTGCCGCTGTCGGCGACGTCCTTGTCGAAGGTGTAGACGGTCATGCCGGCGCTGTTGACCAGCACCCCGTCCTTCTTGGCGATGGTGTCGGCGTGGGCCGACAGGACGAAGGCGGCGAGGGCGGCGGCTGCGGCGGCGAAGCGGATTGCGTTCATGGGAGTCTCCTGGGGTTGGACCAGCGCGGGGATCGGCTGGCGTGCATGAGGGTATACGTGGGCATGATGCGTTCTATTCCAGCGGGGTCAATGTATTTTTCGGGTCGAGCCCGAGGCGCGCGATCAGGCGCTGGGCGTCGAACGGCGCGCGCACCTTGATGTCGTTGTCGAAGTAGCAGAACAGGTCGCGGCTGGCGCGCTTGGGCGCCGGCTTGGCCGACACCCGCCGCGCGTCGGCCGGCTCGCCGCCCGTGGTCCAGGCGCGGATCCGTTCGGCCCAGCGGTCGAGCGCCTCGTCGGTGTAGCCGCTGGCGTACAGCTCCTTTTCGCCGTGCAGGCGCAGGTACATGAAGTCGGCCGTCACGTCTTCCATGTACGGCCATTTGGCGGCGGTGTCGGCCACCACCAGCGCCACCTTGTACTTGCGCAGCAGCGCGATGAAGGATTCGTCGGCGAAGCTGGCGTGGCGCACTTCGATCGCGTGGCGCAGCTTGTGCCTGGGGCCGGGGTCGAGCGCGACGCGGCCGACCATGCGCGGCTCGTGGCGGCGCGCCAGTGCCAGGCCCTCCTCGCTGTCGTGCGGCAGCAGGCTCAGGAAGTGCTCCATGCGTTCGGCTTCGTAGGGGAAGCTGGGCGGGAACTGCCACAGGAAGGGGCCCAGCTTGTCGCGCAAGTTGAACACGCCCGAGGCCATCACGTTCGCCAGCGCGGCATCGATTTCGCGCAGCCGCAGGATATGGGTGAGGTAGCGGTTGCCCTTGACGCTGAACACGAAGCCGGGCGGCGTGGCCTCGTGCCAGGCGGCGTAGCTCTCGGGCCGCTGCAGGGCGTAGAACGAGCCGTTGATCTCGATCGACAGCACGGCGCGCGAGGCGAATTCCAGCTCGCGCGCCTGCGTCAGGTCCGCGGGGTAGAACACCCCGCGCCAAGGCTCGTAACGCCAGCCCGAAATCCCGATGTAGATCTTGCCCATGGCGGGCAGTGTCGCACAATCGGGACCGGAACGTCGCTTAGTTGGCCTTGCCCACCACCGGCAGTTCGAGCGTGCTCTCCATGCCCGGCGCGTGGTAGATGCGCTGGGTCGCCTTCTTGTAGTCGCCCGGCTTGGCGTAGAAGATGTTCGGCACGAAGGTCTGCGGATTGCGGTCGTACAGCGGGAACCAGCTGGACTGCACTTGCACCATCACGCGGTGTCCCGGCAGGAACACGTGGTCGGCGTTCGGCAGTTCGAAGCGGTAGCGCTCGACCTTGTCGGCCGGGATCGCGAGCGGCTTGTCGAAGCCCTGGCGATAGCGGCCGCGGAAGATGTCCATCGCGATGCCCAGCTGGTAGCCGCCCAGTTCCGGCTGGTTCGGCATCTCGTCCGGATACACGTCGATCAGCTTGACCACCCAGTCGGCATCGGTGCCGCTGGTCGAGGCGAACAGGTTGACCATCGCCGCGCCCGAGATCTGCAGCGGCGCGCTCAAAGGCTCGGTCACATAGGTCAGCACGTCGGTGCGGTCGGAGTAGGGGCGCTGGTCGCTGACCAGCCAGGTGGTCCACACCGGGCTCTCGTGCATGCGCACCGGACGGGCGACGAACGGCACCGGCTTGGCCGGGTCGGCCACGTACTCGTCGTACTGGCCGGCGCCGTCGGCCGGCTTGTCGAAGCCGAGCTTGGAGCCGGCCTTCAGGTAGATCGGCTGGCGCGCCGTGGCCAGCGGCCACTGCTTCAGGCGGGTCCACTTGTTGGTGCCGGTCTGGTACGAGAACACCGGCGGCGTATCGGCCTTCGGCGCGCCGTCCTTCAGGTACTGGTTGAAGAAGGGGAGCATCACCTCGCGCCGGAATTCGGCCGCGGTGTCGCCGGTGAACTTGAGCGCGCCCAGGCTCGAGCCGTTGTAGTTGACGCCGCTGTGGCGCCATGGTCCCACCACCAGATAGTTCATATCGTTCTGCTTGTCCATGCGCTCGGTCGCCGCATAGGTCGCGTAGGCGCCGTAGATGTCCTCCTGGTCCCAGCGGCCCACCACGTACATGGTCGGCACCTTGAGCGGACGCGCGCCGAGGATGCGGTCGAGCGCCTGGTCCTGCCAGTAGCTGTCGTAGGCCGGGTGCTCGAACAGCTTCTTGGTGTAGTTCAGCTGGTCGACCCCGTACAGCTTCGCGAAGTCGGAGGTCGAGCCGGCCCGCAGCGCGCTCTCGTAGTCGTCGTAGACGCCGGTCGACAGCGGCGTGCCGGCGCCGCGCGCGGTGGTCTGGCCGGCGATGTAGCCGAGGTTCGGATTGCGGAAGGCGCCGTTGTGGAACCAGTCGTCGCCGCGCCAGCCGTCGACCATGGGGCTCATCGGCACCGCGGCTTTCAGGGCCGGGTGCGGCTCGGCCAGCGCCATCAGCACCGTGAAGCCTTCGTACGAGGAGCCGACCATGCCGACCTTGCCGTTCGTTTCCGGGACGTTCTTGACCAGCCAGTCGATGGTGTCGTAGGCGTCGGTCGCGTGGTCGACCGGCGTGCTGTTTAGCGGGCCGCGGATCGGGCGCGTCATCACGTAGTCGCCTTCCGAGCCGTATTTGCCGCGGATATCCTGGAACACCCGGATGTAGCCGTTGGCGATGAAACCGTCGTCGCCTTCGCCGAGGGTGGCGGCGATGCTCGGGCTGGCGTTGCGCTCGGCGCGCTTGGCCGCGTTGTACGGCGTGCGGGTCAGCATGATCGGCGCGTGGCTAGCCTTCTTCGGAATCACGATCACGGTGTACAGCTTGACGCCGTCGCGCATCGGGATCATCACGACCCGCTTGATGTAGTCGGCGTTGGGCAGCGTCGCTTCGAACTTGGCGCCGCTGATGTCCGGGGCCATGGCCGGCGTCTGGGCGGATGCGGGCGCGTGCAGCGCCATGAGCAGCAGGGGAAGGGCGGACAGCGTGAGCGTGATTCGGCGCGACATTGAGGATCTCCAGGTGAGTGGGCGTAAATACGATGAGTGCGATGCGCGAGGGCCGGAAAAGCGTTGCGCCGCTGCATACTACCGAAGCCGGCCGCGCAGCGCAATTGCCAAGCGCCCGTGTTTACCGCAAGGGATGGAAGGACTCGGCCTGCGCGATCGGCCAGTACAGCGCGAACACCGGCGGCAGGCGCTGCGCCTGCGCGGGGTCGAGCAGCTGGCCGGGGTCGAGGTAGGGCAGCAGCGCCGAGGCCAGCTTGACCTGGTTGGGCGAGACCCGCCGCACCAGGTGGTGCGGCCGCAACTGCGAGGGATGGGTCAGGCCGGCGGCCGCGATCAGCTGGGCCAGCGCCTTCATGGTGTTGGCGTGGAAGTTGGCCACCCGGCTGGTCTTGTCCGGCACGTCGAGGGCGCGCATCCGCTTGGGGTCCTGCGTCGCGACCCCCACCGGGCAGGTGTTCGTGTGGCAGGTCTGGGCCTGGATGCAGCCGAGCGCGAACATGAAGCCGCGCGCCGCATTGCACCAGTCGGCGCCGAGCGCGATGGTGCGCGCGATGTCGAAGGCGGTGATCATCTTGCCCGAGGCGCCGACCTTGATCTTGTCGCGCAAATTCGCCCCGACCAGCGTGTTATGCACCAGCAGCAGCGCTTCCTGCAGCGGGGTGCCGACGTGGTCCGAGAATTCGACCGGCGCCGCGCCGGTGCCGCCCTCGCCGCCGTCGACCACGATGAAGTCGGGCGTGATGCCGGTCGCCAGCATCGCCTTGACGATGCCGAAGAACTCCCACGGATGGCCGATCGCCAGCTTGAAGCCGGTCGGCTTGCCGCCCGAGAGCGTGCGCAGGCGCTCGATGAATTGCATCATCTCGATCGGCGTGGCAAACGCGCTGTGGTGGGCCGGCGAGAGGCAGTCCAGGCCCGGCGTCACGCCGCGCGCGTTGGCGATCTCGATCGTCACCTTGGCGCCCGGCAGGATCCCGCCCTGGCCCGGCTTGGCGCCCTGCGACAGCTTCAATTCGATCATCTTCACTTGCGGGGTGGCGGCGTTGGCGACGAAGCGCTGCTCCGAAAAGTCGCCGTTCTCGTCGCGGCAGCCGAAGTAGCCGGAGCCGATCTCCCATACCAGGTCGCCGCCGTTCTCGCGGTGGTAGCGGCTGATGCTGCCCTCGCCGGTGTCGTGCATGAAGCCGCCGCGCGCGGCGCCGCCGTTGAGCGCCAGGATCGCATTCGCCGACAGCGCGCCGAAGCTCATCGCCGAGATGTTGAAGACGCTGGCGCGGTAGGGCTGGGCGCGCGCGCAGTCCGGATGGTTGCCGATCTCGATGCGGAAGTCGTGGTCGCTCAGTTCGGCCGGCCGGATCGAATGGTTGATCCACTCGTAGCCGGCTTCGTAGACGTCGAGCTGGGTGCCGAACGGGCGCTTGTCGGTCTCCAGCTTGGCGCGCTGGTAGACGATGCTGCGCTGGTTGCGCGAGAACGGCTTGGCGTCGGTGTCGTCCTCCAGGAAGTACTGGCGGATCTCGGGGCGGATCATCTCGAAGAAGAAGCGGAAGTTCGCCAGGATCGGGTAATTACGGCGCAGCGAGCGCTTGGTCTGGCGCAGGTCGGTGATGCCGACCACGGTCAGCGCGCCGCTGATCAGCACCAGCCACCAGCCGGCCCCGTGCAGCAGCATGGCGATCGCCAGCGACAGCACGAACACAAACACCGAAATCATGAACGCGAGGTAGCGGTACGGGAAGGGATGCATCGACACTCCAGATGATAGGCGCGCACCGAGTGTACTGCGGTTAGCGGCGCGGAACAATGCTAAAGTAGCGCCGATCCACCTTGTCGAAAGGGCCGCATGCTTACCGTCCACCACCTGAACAACTCGCGCTCCCAGCGCATCCTGTGGCTGCTGGAGGAATTGGGGCTCGAGTACGAGATCAGGAAATACCAGCGCGACGCGAAGAGCATGCTGGCGCCGCCCGAGCTGCGCGCCGTGCACCCGCTCGGCAAGGCGCCGGTGATCACCGATGGCGACGTGACCGTGGCCGAGTCGGGCGCGGTGGTCGAATACCTGGTCGAGCGTTACGGCAAGGGGCGGCTGGTGCCGCCGGCCGGCACCCCCGACAAGCGGCGCTACACCTACTTCCTGCACTTTGCCGAAGGCTCGGCGATGACGCCGCTGCTCATGAAGCTGGTGTTCGACCGCGTCGAGACCAGTCCGATGCCGTTCTTCGCGCGGCCGGTCGCGCGCGCCATTTCGCACAAGGTGAAGAGCAGCTATCTGATGCCGCAGATCCGCCAGCACCTGGACTTCATGGAAGCGGAGCTGGGCAAATCGGCCTGGTTCGCCGGCGACGAATTCACGGCCGCCGACATCCAGCTCAGTTTCGCGCTCGAAGCCTCGGCCGCGCGCGGCGGGCTCGGTGCCGACTACCCGCAGCTGTCGGCCTTCCTCGAGCGCATTCACGCGCGCCCGGCGTATCGGCGCGCGCTGGAACGCGGCGGCAAATACGAGCTGATTAAATAAGGCGATGGGCAAGCTGCTCGCCATCGACGGCCTGAATATCGTGCGGCGCGTGTACGAGGCCAGTCCCGAGCCCGATTCGGCCGAGAAGGCCGAGATCGCGCTGCGCCACGCGCTGTCCTCGTTCCGCAAGCTGCTGGCCGCGCACCAGCCCAGCCACGTGCTGCCGGCCTTCGACTTCGGCGGTCCGACCTGGCGCCATGCGCTGTATCCGCGCTATCGCGAGCAGCGCGCGCCGATGCCCTCGTATCTGCGCGACGCGCTGCCGGGCTTTCACCGCAAGCTCGAGGACGAGGGCCTGCATGTGGTGACGCTGCCCGAGGTCGAGGCCGACGACGTGATCGGCACCTGCGTGCTGCGCTGGCTGGCCGAGGGCCGCGGCGAGGCCATCGTGGCCACCACCGACAAGGACCTGCACGGCCTGATCGCGCACGGCGCGCTGGTGTGGGACCACTTCAAGGGCGAGTGGCACGACGATGCCTGGGTGCGCAACAAGTTCGGCGTGGCGCCCGAGCTGCTGGTCGACCTGCTGGCGCTGATGGGCGACCCGACCGACGGCGTGCCGGGCGTGTCGAAGGTCGGCATGAAGACCGCAGCCAAACTGCTTAACGCCTACGGCGACCTGGACGCGGTGCTGGCCGGCGCCGGCATCCTCAAGACCCCGATCGGCGAACGCTTGCGCGCCGAGCGCGAGGTGCTGTACTTATCGCGCCGGCTGGTGCAGCTCAAAACCGACGTGCGTTTGGGCGTGACATGGAATATGCTGGCGTTCGAATCGTTTTAGGGATACAGGAAGATGCTGAAGGCAGTGATTATCGACTCGAATGCGATGTCGCGCGGGCTGCTCAATACCGTGCTGACCGACGGTGGCTACAGCGTGGCGGGCCAGACCCACACCAGCGCGCAGGGTTATGCGCTGCTGCAGAAGTACCATCCGCACATCGTCTGCATCGCGCTGGAGCAGGTCGAGGACGGCAACCAGGTGGTCGAGCAGATCCGCGAGAACATGCCGAAGACCCTGATCTTCATGGTCTCCGGCGCGATCGACGCCGCCACCCTGCAGGCGACGCTGGCGCGCGGCGTGCACGGCTTCATCGTCAAACCCTTCAAGGCCGACGCGGTGCTCAAGACCATCAAGAACACCGTGCTGGCGATGATCAAGAAGCAGCAGGGCTGATGCCGCCCCGAACGGGGGACGGAGTGACGCGCCGTGCGCCGTATGGCATTCGTACTCGTTTACGTCTTCATCTTGTCTCGTTTTGTCTTATTTGAACTCGGCGAAAACGGCGAGGTCTAACAAGACAAAACGAGACAGAACGCACAGGAGAACGAGTATGAATGCCATACGGCCGTCAACCAGCTCCGCCACCGCGCACTCGGGTTTGCGCGGCTATCATGGAGATGCCTGTTCCTGCCCGACTGCACCGAACTACGTTTGCACGACGGCGGCGATTACTTCTACGCGCTGGCGCTGGTCGAGCACTCGAATGCGCAGCTGGCCCGCAAGTTCGAGCGCCGCGCCAACCGCTCGCGCCGGGCCGACGACTATCTCGCCGAATCCTGCGAGCTCGATTGAGTGGCCTGGATCGGCGGCTAGATCGCGGTCGAGGTGTCGATGATGCCGCCGCCGAGGCAGACCTCGCCGTCGTACAGCACCGCCGACTGGCCGGGCGTGACGGCCCACTGGGCGTCGGCGAAGCGCAGCGCGAAGTGGCGGTCGCCGGCGGGCGCGATCTCGCAGGCCACGTCGGCCTGGCGGTAGCGCGTCTTGGCCGCCATCGCGCGCGGCGCGGGCGCTTCGCCGGCGATCCAGCTGGCCTGGTCCGCGCCCAGCGCCGACGACAGCAGCCATGGATGGTCGTGCCCCTGCACCACGTACAGCGTATTGCTGGCGATGTCCTTGCGCGCCACGAACCACGGCTCGCTCGAGCCGTCCGCATTGCGGTACGACTTCATGCCGCCGATGCCGATGCCCTTGCGCTGGCCCAGCGTGTAGAACGACAGCCCCACGTGCTCGCCCACCACGCTGCCGTCGTCGGTCTTCATCGGCCCCGGCTGGTACGACAGGTAGCGGTTCAGGAAGTCGCGGAACGGCCGCTCGCCGATGAAGCAGATGCCGGTCGAATCCTTCTTCGCCGCGTTCGGCAGCTTGAGCTTCTCGGCGATCTTGCGCACCTCGGTCTTGGCGATCTCGCCCAGCGGGAACAGGGTCTTGGACAACTGCGCCTGGTTCAGGCGGTGCAGGAAGTAGCTCTGGTCCTTGGTCGAATCGAGCGCCTTGAGCAGCTCGAACTTGCCGGCGTGTTCGCGCACCCGCGCGTAGTGGCCGGTCGCGATCAGGTCCGCGCCCAGGTGTATCGCATGGTCGAGGAAGGCCTTGAACTTGATCTCGGCGTTGCACAGCACGTCCGGATTCGGCGTGCGGCCGGCCTGGTACTCGCGCAGGAATTCGGCGAACACCCGGTCCTTGTATTCGGCCGCGAAATTGACCGCCTCGATGTCGACCCCCACCACGTCGGCCACGCTGGCCGCGTCGATCCAGTCCTGGCGCGTCGAGCAGTACTCGGAATCGTCGTCGTCTTCCCAGTTCTTCATGAACAGGCCGACCACCTCGTAACCCTGTTCCTTCAACATCCACGCCGCGACCGAGGAGTCGACTCCACCCGACATGCCGATCACGACTTTTTTCTTGCTCATGTTACGTCCGTCTTCAAGGTAAGCCCGCCCTCGAATACCGAGGCGTGGGTGTGCAGCAGTTCGAGCGGAGTGCGCTTGCCGGCCAGGTAGTCGTCCACGCACTGCAGCATGATCGGGCTGCGGTGGCGCTCCTGGCAGGCCGCCATCTCGTCGCGCGTCATCCACAGCGTGCGCAGGATGCCGTGGTCGAGCGGCCGGTCATGCTCGGCGCCCGCCACCCCGCAGAAGGTGAAGCGCAAATAGGTCACGTCGGTGCCGCGCGTCTTCGAGCAGTAGCGCGACATGTACATGCCGACCAGCGCCTGCGGCGTGAACTCGTGCGCGGTCTCCTCCATCACCTCGCGCACCACCGCCTGCTCGAGCGATTCGTGCGGATCGAGATGGCCGGCCGGCTGGTTCAGCTTCACGCCTTCGCTGGTCTCCTCTTCGATCAGCAAAAAGCGGCCATCGCGCTCGATGATTGCAGCGACGGTGACCGATGGTTTCCAGATATGGGGCATGCGCGACTTTCTAAAAAGAGCCGTCATTTTACCTTGATGGTGTGCTTATTGCTTAGGCACGCGGCGCGTAGGCCACAAAATGCCGCAAAGTGCAATGATCGGACACAGAAAAGCGCCCAAAATCATCGGTAGTGGCGATTCGCTGTTTCCGTGTAAGATTCTGATCAACTTATTAAACTAATCCAATCTTAGGAGGCATCCATGAAAATAGGCATACCGGCCGAGACGCGACCGGGGGAAACCCGCGTCGCGGCAACGCCTGAAACAGTGAAAAAGCTGGCCGCCAAACACCAGGTCGTGGTGCAATCGGGCGCCGGCGTGCCGGCGTCGGTGATCGACGAGGCCTACGTGGCCGCGGGCGCGACCATCGTGAGCGCGGCCGAAGCCTTCGGCGCCGAAGTCGTGCTCAAGGTGCGCGCGCCGAACGCCGAAGAGCGCGCGCTGATGAAACCGGAAGCGGTCCTGATCGGCATGCTCAACCCCTTCGACGCCGACAACATCGCGGCGATGGCGGCCGCCCGCCTGCAAGCCTTCGCGCTCGAAGCGGTGCCGCGCATCACCCGCGCGCAGTCGATGGACGTGCTGTCGTCGCAGGGCAACATCGCCGGCTACAAGGCGGTGCTGGTCGCGGCCTACGAGTACGGCCGCTTCATGCCGATGCTGATGACCGCGGCCGGCACCGTGAAAGCGGCGCGCGTGCTGATCATGGGCGTCGGCGTGGCCGGCCTGCAGGCGATCGCCACCGCCAAGCGTCTCGGCGCCGTGATCGAGGCGTCCGACGTGCGCCCGCCGGTCAAGGAGCAGGTCGAGTCGCTGGGCGCGAAGTTCATCGACGTGCCCTACCTGACCGACGAAGAAAAGGAAATCGCGAAAGGCAGCGGCGGCTACGCGCGCCCGATGCCGGCCGACTGGATGCGCCGCCAGGCCGAGCTGGTGCACGAACGCGCCAAGCTGGCCGACATCGTGATCACCACCGCGCTGATCCCCGGCCGCCCCGCGCCGGTGCTGATCTCCGAAGACACCGTGAAGGCGATGAAACCGGGCTCGGTGATCGTCGACCTGGCGGTCGCGCAAGGCGGCAACTGCCCGCTGTCCGAATTGAACAAGACCGTGGTCAAGCACGGCGTGCACATCATCGGCGAGCCGGACCTGGCCACGCTGGTGGCGGCCGACGCGTCGGCCCTGTACGCGCGCAACGTGCTCGATTTCCTCAAGCTGATCATCGACAAGGACGACAAGCTCGTCATCGATCGCGAAGACGAAATCCTCAAGGCCACGCTGGTCTGCGCAGGCGGCGACGTGCTGCGCAAATAAAGAAAAACAAGGGAGCTATCATGGAAGTCAGTCACACCATCATCAACCTCATCATCTTCGTGCTCGCGATCTACGTCGGCTACCACGTCGTGTGGACCGTCACGCCGGCCCTGCATACGCCGCTGATGGCGGTCACCAACGCGATCTCGGCGATCATCATCGTCGGCGCCATGCTGGCCGCCGGCCTGACCGAAGGCGTGGTCGGCCAGGTGGCCGGCACCGTCGCCGTCGCGCTGGCCGCGGTCAACGTGTTCGGCGGCTTCCTGGTCACCCAGCGCATGCTCGAGATGTTCAAGAAAAAAGAACCGAAAGCGAAGGCTGCGGCATCGGGAGAGCAGGCATGAACTTCATCAGCATGAACCTCGTGACGCTGTTGTACCTGGTGGCGTCGGTCTGCTTCATCCAGGCGCTCAAGGGCCTGTCCTCGCCGTCCACGGCGCGCAAGGGCAACGCCTTCGGCATGACCGGCATGGCGATCGCCGCGCTCACCACCGTGGCCCTGATCCTCAAGCTGAAGGCCGAGATGAGCACCGGCGGCATGGGCTTCGGCCTGGTCGCGCTGGGCGTGGTGGTCGGCGGCGGCATCGGCGCGTTCGCGGCCAAGAAGGTCGAGATGACCAAGATGCCCGAACTGGTCGCGGCGATGCACTCGCTGATCGGCCTGGCCGCGGTCTGCATCGCGGTGGCCGCGGTGTCCGAGCCGTGGGCCTTCAACATCGCCACCCGCGACGCCGCGCTGCCGTTCGGTAACCGGCTCGAACTGTTCATCGGCACCTTCGTCGGCGCGGTGACCTTCTCGGGTTCCGTGATCGCCTTCGGCAAGCTGTCGGGCAAATACAAGTTCCGCCTGTTCCAGGGCGCGCCGGTCAGCTTCGCCGGCCAGCACATCCTGAACCTGGCGGTGGCGGTGGCGATCGTCGCGCTCGGCCTGGTGTTCTGCTTCGCCGACGGCACCGCCCCGGCCTGGACCCCGTTCATGATCATGGCGGCGCTGGCCTTCATCCTCGGCGTGCTGATCATCATCCCGATCGGCGGCGCCGACATGCCGGTGGTGGTGTCGATGCTGAACTCCTACTCGGGCTGGGCGGCGGCCGGCATCGGCTTCTCGCTCAATAACGCGATGCTGATCATCGCCGGTTCGCTGGTCGGCTCCTCGGGCGCGATCCTGTCCTACATCATGTGCAAGGCGATGAACCGCTCCTTCTTCAACGTGATCCTGGGCGGCTTCGGCGGCGAGGCGGCCGGCGCCGCCGGCGCGGCGCAGGAACAGCGTCCGGTCAAATCGGGATCGGCCGAGGACGCGGCCTTCATCATGAGCAATGCCGAAACCGTGATCATCGTGCCGGGCTACGGCCTGGCGGTGGCGCGCGCCCAGCACTCGCTGAAGGAACTGGTCGAGAAGCTGACCCACAAGGGCGTGACCGTCAAGTACGCGATCCACCCGGTGGCAGGCCGCATGCCGGGCCACATGAACGTGCTGCTGGCCGAGGCCGAAGTGCCCTACGACCAGGTGTTCGAGATGGAGGACATCAACGGCGAATTCGGCCAGACCGACGTGGTGCTGGTGCTGGGCGCGAACGACGTGGTCAACCCGGCGGCCAAGGATCCGAAGTCGGCGATCGCCGGCATGCCGATTCTCGAGGCCTACAAGGCCAAGAGCATCATCGTCAACAAGCGCTCGATGGCCTCCGGCTACGCGGGCCTCGACAACGACCTGTTCTACCAGGCCAATACGATGATGGTGTTCGGCGACGCCAAGAAGGTCATCGAATCGATGGTCAAGGCAGTCGACTAAGCTTGCCCGCTCCGTCCCGCACAGCGCGCCGCCTTACCCGCGGCGCGTTTTTTTTGGTACTTGCGATTCGCGGGAACGAGGGCGTTAACGCCGTCCGAACATCATCAATTCCGCGAGCAGCGAGCGCGCCGGAGCGACCGTGTCGAGGATCCCCAGCGATAGCCCCAGCAGCGCCTGCCCGGGCCCCGGCTGCGCGAACACGCGCGCCATGGTGTCGGTCAATCCGACCGTGAGCTTGCGGTCCGCATCGCGCGCATCGCCGAACGCAGCCAACTGCGCCGGCGTCGCGCCCTGCGCCAGCAAACGCGCCAGCACCGCCGCATCGCGCAAGCCAAGATTGAGTCCCTGTCCCGCCACCGGATGCAAGGTCTGCGCCGCATTCCCGATCGCCACCGTGCGCGCGGTCGCGCGCGCATCGGCGTTGAGCCCGAGCGGATACGAAGCGCGCGCCGACGCCGCGGTGAAGCGCCCCATGCGCGTGCCGAAGGCCTCGCCCAGCCGCGCCAGGAACGTTGCGTCGTCCTGCGCCAGCAGCGCCGCCGCGCGTTCCGGCCGCACGCACCACACCAGCGCGTACTGGTGGCCGTCGGCGTCGTCCTGCGGCAGCAGCGCCAGCGGCCCTTCTTCGGTGAAGCGCTCGTACGCCCGATGCGCGGCCGGCGCGCTGACGCTCACGCGCGCGATCAGCGCGGTCTGGCGGTAATCGCGCTGCACGCCCTTGGCGGCCTGCTCGCCGAACACGCCGCCCTCGGCCTGCACTACCAGTGCGCAGCGCAGCGCGCGGCCGTCTTCCAGCCGCAAGCTCACGCCGCCCGTATCTTCGTCGGCCCCCGCCACCCGCGCCGGGCGGATGGCGGTCACGCCGGCGCGCTCGCAGGCGCCGGCCAGCGCCGCCACCAGTTCGCCGTAGCGCGTGACGTAGCCGAGCGCCGGCAGATCGTGTTCGGCGTGGTCCATCACGCTGCGCCCGAAGTGTCCGCGGCGCGACACGTGGATCTGGTGGATGGCGGTGGCCGGCAGCGGCCATGCGCCGATTTCCTCGAGCAGCAGCCGGCTGCCGTAGGACAGCGCGATCGAGCGCGGATCGGCGATGGCCTGGCCCAGCGCCTTGGCGTCCACCAGCGCGATGCGCGCCGGCGCCATGCCGCGTTTGGCCAGCAGCGCGGCCAGCGCCAGGCCGACCGGGCCGGCGCCGCAGATCGCGGCGTCGTAAGTAGTCAGGGCGGCGTCCATCAAGCGCGCCGCATCAGGTCTTCGATCTCGGCCACCTGTTTGGGTGCGGCGCCGCTCAGCACCTGGCAGCCGTCGGCCGTGACGACCACGTCGTCCTCGATGCGGATGCCGATGTTCCAGAATTGTTCCGGCACGCCGGCGGCCGGCCGCACGTAGATGCCCGGCTCCACCGTCAGCGCCATCCCCGGCTGCAGCAGGCGCGATGGCTTGCCCTCGGCCGCGCTGTTGCGGTAGGCGCCCACGTCGTGCACGTCGAGCCCGATCCAGTGGCCGGTGCCGTGCATGTAGAACTGCTGGTGCGCGCGCTCGTCGATCGCGTTTTCCACGCTGCCGTACGCCGCCTTGTCGAGCAGTCCGGTGTCGAGCATGCCTTGCACCAGCACGCGCGTGGCGGCATCGTGGATGCCGCTGTAGCGCTGGCCCGGCACCACCGCCGCCAGCGCCGCCGCTTGCGCCGCCAGCACCAGTTCGTACAGCCGCTCTTGCGGCGCCGTGAAGCGCCCGTTGACCGGATAGCTGCGCGTGATGTCGGAGGCGTAGCTGTCCAACTCGCAGCCGGCGTCGATCAATACCAGGTCGCCGTCGCGCGTGCGCGCATTGTTGGCGTTGTAGTGCAGTACGCAGGCGTTCGCGCCCGAGGCCACGATCGGCGTGTAGGCCGGATACTGCGCGCCGCTGCGGCGGAATTCGTGCAGCAGCTCGGCCTCGATCTCGTACTCGAACATGCCGGGCCGCGAAGCGCGCATCGCGCGTTCGTGCGCGCGTCCGGAAATCGCGGCGGCGCGCAGCATCAGCGCCTGCTCGCCCTCGTCCTTGAACAGCCGCATCTCGTCGAGCAGCTGCAGCAGGTCGTGCGCCGCGGCGGGCGCGCTCACGCCGCTGCGCGCCTGGCGCCGCACGCTCTCGAGCCAGGTCTTCATCTGCAGGTCGAGCGCCGCGCTGTGGCCCAGCGCGTAGTACGCCGCGGGCGCATCGGCCAGCAGCTTGCCCATCTGCGCATCCAGTTCCTCGATCGGATAGGCGAGGTCGAAGCCGAAGGCCTCGCGCGCGCCGTCCGGCCCGTAGCGGAAGCCGTCCCAGATCTCGCGCTCCACATTCTTCTGGCGGCAAAACAGGATCGCGCGCGCCGGCGCCTCGCCTTTCGCCGCGACCAGCACCAGCACGCTGTCGGGCTCCGTGAAGCCGGTCAGGTAGTAGAAGTAGCTGTCGTGGCGATAGGGATAATCGCTGTCGCTGTTGCGCGGCGCTTCGGGCGCGGTCGGCAGGATCGCCACCGCGCCCGGCTGCATCTGCGCGGCCAGGCGCGCGCGGCGGGCGGCGAAGGCGCTCATGGCTTGGCCGACCTGGCCGGCGCCGGCGCGTTGAGTTCTTCCAGCTGGCGGACGGTGCCGACGTTGACCCACGGGCCTTCGTAGATCTCGCCGCCGACCTGTCCGAGGTCGATGAACTTGCGCATCAGCGGGCCGAATCGCACATGCTCGCCCGGCGCGATCCCCGCGAACATCTCGGGCCGGTACACGCCGATGCCGGCGAAATTCCACTTCGGCGTGCCGTCGTTCTTCAGCGAGTACAGGTCGAGCGCGAAGTCGCCGTCCGGGTTGTGCCAGGGATTCGGCGTCAGGTACAGCCAGCAGATGTCGCGCCGCTCGGCCGGGTAGGGATTGCCCCACATGTCCTTGTCGTGCAAGACGTCCTTGACCTGCTCGAAGTCGAAGTAGGGGCAGTAGATATCGCCCGACACCGCGAGGAAGGGTTCATCGCCCAGCAGGTGCAGCGCATGCGCGATGCCGCCCGCGGTTTCGAGCGGCGTCTCTTCGTGCGAGTAGCGGATAGCCGCGCCATACTTGGCGCCGTCGCCCAGTTCCTCTTCGAGCATGTGGCCGAGGTGCGAATGGTTGATGACGATCTCGGTGATCCCGGCGCGCACCAGGCCGAGCAGGGTCCAGACGATCAGCGGGCGCCCGCGCACCTTGAGCAGCGGCTTGGGGCAGCTGTCGGTCAGGGGACGC
>DASRXO010000349.1:0-5587 GCA_035654095.1 Telluria sp. | reverse complement strand
CCGGCGCGCATGACGGCGCGGATCGCCGAGCGCGGCGACGAGGAGCTGTCGCTGCAGGCCGAGATGTGCGTGGCCGCCGCGCACCAGGCGCTGGACCGCGCGGGCCGCACCGCGGCCGACATCGACATGGTGCTGGTCGCCTGCAGCAATATGCAGCGCGCCTATCCGGCGATGGCGGTCGAGGTGCAGGAAGCGCTGGGCATCGAGGGCTACGGCTTCGACATGAACGTGGCTTGTTCCTCGGCGACGTTCGGGATCCAGACCGCGATGGCGGCGGTGCAGAGCGGGCAGGCGCGCGCGGTGCTGGTGCTCAATCCCGAGATCACCAGCGGCCACCTGAACTTCCGCGACCGCGACAGCCACTTCATCTTCGGCGACGCCTGCACCGCGATCGTGGTGGAGGGGGCCGACACGGCCAAGGGGCGGCACCAGTTCGAGATCCTCGAATCGCAGCTGAAGACCAAGTTCTCGAACAATATCCGCAACAACTTCGGCTTCATGAACCGCTTCGACGAGGCGGGGATCGGGCAGCCGGACAAGCTGTTTCGCCAGCAGGGCCGCAAGGTGTTCAAGGAAGTGTGCCCGATGGCGGCCGAGATGATCAAGGACACGGTGAGCAAGGCCGGGCTGGAGATGGCGCAGGTGGCGCGGTTCTGGCTGCACCAGGCCAACCTCAATATGAACTTGCTGATCACGCGCATGCTGCTGGGGCGCGACGCCGGGCCGGACGAGGCGCCGGTGATCCTCGACAGCTACGCCAACACCTCGTCGGCCGGCTCGATCATCGCCTTCCACAAGTACCAGGACGACCTGGCGTCCGGCGCGCACGGCGTGATCTGCTCGTTCGGCGCCGGCTACTCGATCGGCTGCGTAGTGGTCCGCAAAAAGTAAAAAAACGACTAAACCGGGGACAGACCACCATTTACGGGCAAAAATAGGAGCATGGCGCGCCATGCTCCTATTTTTGCCCGTAAATGGTGGTCTGTCCCCGGTTTAGAGGCGGCTGGCCAGTTCGGCGCCTTCCTTGATGGCGCGCTTGGCGTCGAGCTCGACCGCCAGCGCGGCGCCGCCGATCTTGTGGAAGCCCGGGCCGCCGGCCGCGCCGCCCCTCTCCCCTTCGGCCGGCATCAGCTCGGTCAGGCTGTCCTGGCCGGCGCAGATCACCACGTTGTCGACCGCGAGCAGGCGCTGCTCGCCGCCTACCGTGATGTGCAGGCCCTGGTCGTCGATCCTGTCGTACTGTACCCCGGCGAGCATCACCACGCCGTTCCGGCTCAGGGTCGCGCGATGCACCCAGCCCGAGGTCTTGCCCAGGCCCGCACCGAGCTTGCTGGCCTTGCGCTGCAGGAGGTAGATCTGACGCACCGGCGCGGCGGCGGCCGGCGCCATCAAGCCGCCCGACCCGCTCGCCGTCAGGTCGACGCCCCACTCGCGCGCCCAGGTATCGAGCGCCAACGGCAGCGGATGCGCGGGATCGTGCAGCAGGTACTCGCCGACGTCGAAGCCGATCCCGCCGGCGCCGATGATCGCGACCCGCTTGCCGACCGGCGCCTTGCGCTGCAGGACGTCGAGGTAGGACAGCACCTTCGGATGATCGATGCCCTCGATGCGCGGCATGCGCACCTTGATGCCGGTGGCGACGATCACGTCGTCGTAGCCGCCGGCCAGCAACTGCTCGCGCGTGACGCGCTGGCCGAGCCGCAAGTCGACCCCGGCCAGCGCCAGCTGGCGGCCGAAGTAGCGGATGGTTTCGGCGAATTCTTCCTTGCCCGGGATTTGCATCGCGATCTTGAACTGGCCGCCGATGCTGTCGCTGGCGTCGTACAGCGTCACCGCATGCCCGCATTGCGCGGCCACCGTCGCCGCCGACATGCCGGCCGGCCCGGCGCCCACCACCGCGATCTTGCGCGGCGCGGCACTCTGCGCGTACACCAGTTCGGTCTCATGGCAGGCGCGCGGGTTGACCAGGCAGCTCGCGCGCCGGTTCGAGAAGGTGTGGTCCAGGCAGGCCTGGTTGCAGCCGATGCAGGTGTTGATCTCGTCGCTGCGCCCGCTCGCGGCCTTGGCCACGAAGGCGGCATCGGCCAGGAAGGGGCGCGCCATCGACACCATGTCGGCGTCGCCGCGTTCGAGGATGCGCTCGGCCTCGGCCGGCATGTTGATGCGGTTCGAGGCCACCACCGGGATGCCCACCTCGCGCCGCAGGCGGCCCGCGACGCCGGCGAAGGCGGCGCGCGGCACCGAGGTCACGATGGTCGGCACCCGCGCCTCGTGCCAGCCGTAGCCGGTGTTGAGGATGGTGACGCCGGCCCGCTCGAGCGCCTGCGCGACCTTGACCACTTCGTCCCAGCTGTTGCCGCCGTCGACCAGGTCGAGCAGCGAGTGGCGGTACATGACGATGAAGTCGGGGCCCACCGCCTGGCGGATGCGCTTGACGATGTCGACCGGCAGCCGCATGCGGTTCTCGATGCTGCCGCCCCAGCCGTCCTGGCGCAGGTTGGTGCGCGCGCACAGGAACTGGTTGAGCAGATAGCCTTCGCTGCCCATCACCTCGACCCCGTCGTAGCCCGCCAGCTTGGCCAGCCTGGCGCAGCGCGCGTAGTCGGCGATGGTCGCTTCGATCCCGCCCGCGCTCAGCGCGCGCGGCTTGAACGGCGCGATCGGCGACTTGACGCTGGACGCCGACACCACCATCGGCTGGTAGCCGTAGCGGCCCGCGTGCAGGATCTGCATCAGGATCTTGCCGCCCTCTTCATGCACCGCGCGCGTCACGCGGCGGTGGTTGAACACGTCGCCGACAAAATTCAGGGTGCCGCCGCACGGCAGCAGCCAGCCCTGGCGGTTCGGCGAGATGCCGCCGGTGACGATCAGCCCGACCCCGCCGCGCGCCCGCTCGCGGTAGAACGCGGCCAGCTTGCCGTAATTGTAGAAGCGGTCTTCGAGGCCGGTGTGCATCGAGCCCATGATCACGCGGTTCTTCAGCGTGGTGAAGCCGAGGTCCAGCGGCGCCAGCAAGTGCGGGTAGGTGTGGGTGCTCATTCTCGTTGTGCGTATTGACGACATCCGGCATTAAAGCGCATTCCGCTAGACCGCGTGCTCTAATTGCGGGGGCAAGCCCCGCGCACGCTTGAGAATGCTTCACTTGTCAGATGGTACTCTTTCCCGTACGCTCGCTTCATGATTGCACGACTCCTGTTTTGGCTGGCGCTGGCCACCGCCGCACCGGCCATGGCGCAGCAGCCGCCCAAGCTCGAGGTGAGCGTGAAGCGCATCGATATCGAGGACATGAAAGTGTTCGAGGTCGCCGCCAGCGGGAACGTCGCCGCGGCGCCCGCCAGCGTCTGGAAAATCCTCACCAACTACGAGCGCATGTCGGAGTTCGTGCCCGACATGCAAAGCTCGCACGTCCTGTCGCGCAGCGCCAACCAGGCGGTGGTGGAACAATTCGGCGTGGCGCGCTTCCTGTTCTTCCGGCGCGATATCCATCTGGTGGTGCAGGTGGTCGAACAGCCGATGTCGGTGATCGACATCGGCCTGGTCACCGGCGACATGAAGCTGTATAACTGCCGCTGGGAGCTGGTGCCGATCCCGGAAACCGGCGGCACCCGCATCCTCTACAGCGGCCGGCTGTCGCCCAAGTTCTACGTGCCCGGCATGCTGGGCTCGAACCTGATCCGCTCCGACATCGAGCACATGATGCGCGCGGTGCTCGCACGGCTCGACCGTCCGGACTAGGCCGGGTAGCTCGCGCGGTCGCGCAATTCGGCGAACTGCTCGATGCTGCCGATCTTGATCGTCACCGGGTTCAAGCTCATCTGCGGCCCCATGGCGCGCCAGGCGAATTGCCATTCCTGCTCGTGGGCTTCGGCGCTGGACTTGCTGAAGGCGCTGCCGAGCGCGGCGCGCACGCCGTATTCGACCGCGCCGTCGATCCCGGCCCAGCTCGGCAAGGTGCGCTGCACCGCGCGGTGCAGGCGCTCGCCGAATTCCTCGGTGTTGTGGATGATCAGGCAGCTGTCGGCCGGGGCCAGCAGGTCGAACAGTGCCTTGTCCCACACCGTCGAGAACGACAGGGTCAGGCAGTGGTTGGCCGGGACCAGGCGGAACTGGCCGGCCTGCAGCGACAGCTCGAGCTCGGCGCGCGGCGCGTAGCGGTACAAGGTGGGAGGGCGTTGATAGTCATGCATAAGAAGCTCATTTCGGAAAGTCGGCGTCAGACGGGTGCGGCACGCGCTCGATGTGCAGCGAGCGCATGTGCCTGGACGCCATGAAAATCTCGCGCAACAGGTACACGAAGCTGCCGATCAGCGCGATCATGCCGAACACGAAGGAGCCCGCGATGTAGCGGTCGAACGGCAGATTGGTGGTATCGCCCAGGAACAACATTCCGATCACCAGGCAGATCAACAGCCCGCAGACGGTGCTCAGGGTGATCGAATAATTGATCAGGTGCGAGCGCTGGTACAGCACCTCGAGCTCGACGACATAGCTATTGCTCATGCCCACTTCGAGCCGGTCTTCGAGCACGCGCGTGCGGTCGATGATGCGCGCCAGGCGGTTGGTCAGCACCATCAGGTTGGTGCACACGCCGGTCAGCAAGAACACCGGCGCGATCGCCAGCTGGATGATATGGCCGATATCGCTGATCTGGATATTCATGGAAGGCGGTCAAGTTGTTAGCGGGTTCAAGCGTTAGTGTAGCAGCCCGCCGGGCCAGCCGGCCGTCAATCGAAGCGGCCGATCCGCCTGAACTGTTCGGTGGCGCCGACCAGCGCGCGCGCGATGCCCGCTTCCAGCGCGCCATGGCCGGCGTCCGGGATCATGCGCAGGCGCGAACCGGGCCAGGCCTGGTGCAGGCGGTAGGCCGCCAGCGGCGGGCAGATCACGTCGTAGCGGCCTTGCACGATCAGCGCCGGCAAGTGGGCGATGCGGCCGACCTCGCGGATCAGCTGGTCCTCGCCGAAGAAGCCCAGGTTGGCCATATAGTGCGATTCGAGGCGGCCGACGCCGAGGTCGAGCGTGTCGGACGGCGGCTCGTCGTCTTGCGGCAGCAGGAACACGCGGCGGCCTTCGAAGCGGCTCCAGGCGCGCGCCGCCGGCCAGTAGCTGGCGGGATCGTCGCACAGCATGCGCCGGGTGTAGGCGGCCAGCAGGTCGCCGCGTTCGTCCGGCGGGATGGGCGCGACGAATTCGTCGTACAGCTCGGGATAGAACCACTCGACGCCATGCAGGAACCAGTCGATCTCGGCGCGCGTGCAGAGGAAGATCCCGCGCAGCACGAAGCCGAGGCAACGCTCGGGATGCGCTTCGCCGTAGGCCAGCGCCAGCGTCGATCCCCACGAGCCGCCGAACACCAGCCATTGCTCGATGCCGAATTTGAGGCGCAGCTTTTCGATGTCGGCGATCAGCAGCTGGGTGGTGTTGTTGCGCCATTCGCCGAGCGGGGTCGACTTGCCGGCGCCGCGCTGATCGAACAGGATCACGCGGTAGTGCTGGGGATCGAAGAAGCGCCGGTGCTGCGGCGACAAGCCGGCGCCCGGCCCGCCGTGCAGGAACAGCACCGGCACGCCGTTCGGATTGCCGACTT
>DASRXO010000348.1:0-3282 GCA_035654095.1 Telluria sp. | reverse complement strand
CCCTGATCCTGCCCGCGCTGGGCGACCGGCTCGACCTCGAGGCCACGCTGGCCGCCTGCCACGGCATCATGCTCACCGGTTCGGCCTCCAACGTCCATCCCAGCTACTACGCGCAGGAAGTGCGCGATCCCGCGCTGCCGCAGGACCGCGCGCGCGACGCCACCACGCTGCCGCTGATCCGCGCGGCGATCGCGCGCGGCATCCCGCTGCTGGCGATCTGCCGCGGCTTCCAGGAGATGAACGTGGCGCTCGGCGGCAGCCTGCACCAGGCGGTGCAGGAAGTCGAGGGCATGATGGACCACCGCGAAAATCCCGAGGCCTCGCTCGACGACCAGTACGGTCCCGCGCATCCGGTCTCGCTGGCGCCGTCGGGCGTGATGGCGCGCATCCTCGGCGTGGCGTCGATCGACGTCAACTCGCTGCACGGGCAGGGCGTGGCCGCGCTCGCGCCCGGCCTGGCGGTGGAAGCGGTGTCCGACGACGGCCTGGTCGAAGCCTTCTCGGTGCCCTCCGCGCCCGGCTTCGCGCTCGCGGTGCAATGGCATCCCGAGTGGCGCATCGCCGACAATCCGGTCTCGATGGCCATGTTCCGCGCCTTCGGCCAGGCCTGCCGCGACTACCAGCGCCGGGTGCCCTAGCGCCGCTCTCCAGCCTTGTCCCCCATCGCCACACACAGAGAGAGCATCATGGCTATCCGCGAGAACTTCAGTTACACCGATATGGATTTATGGCTCAATGAAAAGCGAGTCACCGAAATCGAATGCCTGGTCCCCGACCTGACCGGGGTCGCGCGCGGCAAGATTCTCCCGCGCGGCAAATTCACCCAGGAGCGCGGCATGCGCATACCGGAAGCGGTGCTGGGCATGACCGTGACCGGCAACTACCCGCTCGACGACGGCCCCTACGACCGCGCCATCTCCAGCACCGACCGCGACATGATCCTCAAGGCCGACCCCACCACCATCACCATGGTGCCGTGGGCGGTGGACCCGACCGCGCAAGTGATCCACGATTGCTATTTCGCCGACGGCAAGCTGGTCGACTTCGCGCCGCGCACCGTGCTGCGGCGCGTGCTCAAGCTGTACGCCGAGAAGGGCTGGCGGCCGGTGGTGGCGCCCGAGCTCGAGTTCTACCTGACCGCGAAGAACATCGACCCCGACCTGCCATTGCGCCCGCCGGTGGGCCGCAGCGGCCGCGCCGAGACCAGCCGCCAGGTCTACAGCATCGACGCGGTCAACGAGTTCGACCCGCTGTTCGAAGACATCTACGACTACTGCGAGATGATGAACCTCGACGTCGACACCCTGATCCACGAGATCGGCGCCGGCCAGATGGAGATCAACTTCCTGCACGGCGATCCGCTCGGCCTGGCCGACAAGGTGTTCTACTTCAAGCGCACCTTGCGCGAGGCGGCGCTCAAGCACGACATGTACGCCACCTTCATGGCCAAGCCGATGGCCGGCGAGCCCGGCTCGGCGATGCATGTGCACCAGAGCGTGGTGGACGCCAGGAGCGGCATGAACATCTTCAGCAACGAAGACGGCTCGGCCGCGCCGCTGTTCAAGCACTACATCGGCGGCCTGCAGCGCTACATGCCGTCGGCGATGGCGATCGTCGCGCCGTACGTGAATTCGTACCGCCGCATCGTGCGCCACACGGCCGCGCCGATCAACATCCAGTGGGGCCTCGACAACCGCACCGTAGGCTTTCGCGTGCCGGAGTCGGGAGTGCAGGACCGGCGCGTCGAGAACCGCATCATCGGCGCCGACGCCAATCCCTATCTTGCGCTGGCGGTCACGCTGGCCTGCGGCTACCTCGGCATGACCGAGCAGCTCGAGCCGACCCCGATGATGAGCGGCAGCGCCTACGACAAGCCGTTCGAGCTGCCGCAAGGCCTGCCCGAGGCGCTGCACCTGCTGCGCGCCGAGGACAAGCTGCGCGCGGTGCTGGGCGAACGCTTCATCGACGTGTATGCGGCGATCAAGGACCTCGAGCACCAGGAGTTCATGACCGTCATCAGTCCGTGGGAACGCGAACATTTGCTGCTGCACGTGTAAGGGGAACATCATGACCGCTATTCCATCGGTGCCGGGCGTGGTCCTGGTCCCTCCGGCCGCCGCAGCGCAGTTCGACACGCGTGAAATCCAGCGCCTCGACGCCGAACATTACCTGCATCCGTTCACCGACCACTTGCAGTTGAAGGACAAGGGCGCGCGCGTGATGGTGCGCGGCGACGGCATCTACCTGTGGGATTCGGACGGCCACAAGCTGCTCGACGGGATGTCCGGCCTGTGGTGCGTGAACGCCGGCTACGGCCGCACCAGCATCTCGGAGGCGGTGTATGCGCAGATGGAGACGCTGCCGTTCTATAACAGCTTCTTCAACACCACCAACGTGCCGGCGGTGCGCTTGGCCGCGCTGCTGGTGGAGATTTCGCAGCCCCAGTTCAAGCACGTGTTCTTCACCGGCTCCGGCTCGGAAGCCAACGACACCATGCTGCGCATGGTGCGCCGCTACTGGGACCTGATGGGCTTCACCGAGCGCCACACCATCATCAGCCGCCACAACGCCTACCACGGCAGCACCGTGGCCGGCGCCTCGCTGGGGGGCATGGCGGGCATGCACGCGCAGGGCGGACTGCCGATACCGGGCATCGTCCACATCGGCCAGCCGAACTACGCCGAGTCCGGGCGCGGCATGAGCGAGATCGAATTCGGCCTGCTCGCCGCCAGCTGGCTGGAAGACAAGATCATCGAACTGGGCACCGACCGCGTCGCGGCCTTCATCGGCGAGCCGGTGCAGGGCGCGGGCGGGGTGATCATCCCGCCGGCCACCTACTGGCCCGAGATCCAGCGCATCTGCGACAAGTACGACATCCTGCTGGTGGCCGACGAGGTGATCTGCGGCTTCGGCCGGCTCGGCGCCTGGTTCGGCTCCGACCTGATGGGAATCCGGCCCGACCTGATCACCTTCGCCAAGGGCGTGACCGCGGGCTATGTGCCGCTGGGCGGGTCGCTGGTGGGCGACCGCGTGGCCGGGGCCTTGACGGTCGGCGGCTATTTCAACCACGGCTTCACGTATTCGGGCCATCCGGTGGCGTGTGCGGCGGCGCTGGAAAACATCCGCATCCTGCGCGACGAGGGGCTGGTCGACAAGGTGGCGCGCGAGACCGGGCCCTACCTGAAGGAGCGCTTCGAGGCGCTGGCGGACCATCCGCTGGTCGGCCATGCCGAGAGCTGCGGCCTGGTGGCCGGCCTGGACCTGGTGCGCAGGAAGGCCGAG
>DASRXO010000347.1:0-6653 GCA_035654095.1 Telluria sp. | reverse complement strand
GACCAGGTCGGCCACTTTCAGGAAGGAGGTGGTGTAGGCGGCGCGCGCGCTGCGGATGCTGGCCAGCGTGGATTTCTCTTGCGGCGTTTCGGTCAGCTTGTCGAGCGCGGCGAGCGCATTGTCGATCAGCTTCTTGTCCTGGTCGATACGCTCATAGCTCTTGGCGCGCTGCGATTTGTCGAGGATGAACAGGGCCAGCGTGCGGCGCGCATCTTCGCGTGCGGCGGTGTCGATCGCGTCGGCCGCGGTCACGCTCGGCAGGTCGCGTTCGATCATCCCGCGGTTGCTGGCCGCGATCGAGGCGAAGCGCCCGATGCTCGCGGCGATCATGATCAACATCATCAATACCAGCAGGCCGAAGCCCGCGCCCAGACGGGTCTTGATTTTCAGCTTGGCGGGATTCATCGGCGCAGTTCCGGTTGGTGGTAAGGACTAGCTGCCGAGGTTGTCGATCAGGCCCATCTCGCCGGACGACATCAGCTTGTCGATGTCGACCAGGATCAGCATCCGCTCGTCGATCGTGCCGAGCCCGATCATGTAGTCGGAATTGAAGGCGGTGCCCATTTCCGGCGCCGGCTTGACCTGCTCGGGCGACAGGGTCGTCACGTCCGACACGCTGTCGACCACCATGCCCATGATGCGCCCGCCGATGTTCAGGATGATCACCACCGTGAACTGGTCGTACACCGGGGTGCCGAGGTTGAACTTGATGCGCATGTCGACCACCGGGATGATGATGCCGCGCAGGTTGATCACGCCCTTGATGAATTCCGGCGCGTTCGCGATCCGGGTCACCGCCTCGTAGCCGCGGATCTCCTGCACCTTCAGGATATCGATCCCGTACTCTTCCGAGCCGAGCGTGAAGGCGAGAAATTCCTGGCCGGCGATCTCCTTGCCCGTGGTGCTCGAGCCCGATGGGGAGGTGGCGTGTGCTTGCATGTTGTGTCCTTATCAAAAAGGCAGCTGTAAGTATGGGAGGGAAGGCCGTGCCCCTTGCGCGGCGCTGTGCGGTGAAAGAGTAGCAGAGTCTTCCGGCAATTACGAGTCTCCGGCCCGGCTCGCTGCAAATATTGGGATGCCGAATCGGCAACGTGGAAAGACTGGACTTGGGTGGCGCTTTGTTTATAATTTGACTGTGAAAAGAGATCCGGCCCGATGTGACAGTCGCCGGAACGGTCGGACAGGGGCGCCGAATTCCCCTCGCATTGCGTATATCGCCCCTTGAAGGAGCCTGTATGACCGACCCAAGCGCGGCATCCGACGACGATTGGCTGATCGACGAAGACGACGACAGCGACGCCGCCGCGAGCCCGGCTGCGATCGACCAGCGCCTGTGGCGCGTGCTGATCGTCGACGACGACGTCGACGTCCATGCCGTGACCCGGCTGGCGCTGCGCAACGTCAGCTTCAAGGGCCGCGAGCTGGAGCTGTTCTCGGCCTACAGCGGGGCCGAGGGCTACCGCATCCTCAGCGAGACGCCCGACATCGCGCTGGTGCTGCTCGACGTGGTGATGGAGACCGACGACGCCGGACTGATTTTGGCGCGCCGCATCCGCGAAGAACTGGGCAACCAGATCGTGCGGGTGGTGCTGCGCACCGGCCAGCCGGGCCAGGCGCCGGAGCAGCGCGTGATCATCGAATACGACATCAACGACTACAAGGCCAAGACCGAGCTCACCACGCAGAAGCTGTTTACCACCGTGATCTCGGCCCTGCGCGCCTACGAAAGCCTGATGATGCTCGAGCGTTCGCGCATCGGGCTCGGCAAGATCCTCGATGGCGCGACCAATCTGTACCAGATCCATTCGCTGCGCGAGTTCGCTTCCGGGGTGCTGAACCAGGTCAGCGCGATCCTCGACGTCGGCGCCGACGGCGTGCTGTGCGTGATGGCGGCCGGCAGCCGCGGCCCGACCGTGGTGGCGGCCACCGGCGGCTACGCCTCGCTGGCCGACAACGAGGCGATGCCGGCCGACCATCCGCTGCTGCCGGCGATCGCCAAGGCCTTCCGCGAAAAGCACAGCCAGTTCGAGCACCCGGCCAATGTGCTGTTCATCCACACCCAGGAACAGCGCGAGCTGTGCATCTCGGTCACCCCGCCCTGGCCGCTGGCGGCGATCCAGCGCGACCTGCTCGAAGTCTTTTGCCAGCGCATCGCGGCCGCCTTCGACAACCTGTATATGTTCGGCCAGCTGCGCAAGGCCCAGGAGGCGACCGTGGTGGCGCTGGCCGACCTGGCCGAGTTCCGCGACCACGGCACCGGCGGCCATGTGCGGCGGGTGCAGGACCTGTCGTCGCGGATCACCGCGCGCATGGTGGCGCACGGTGTGGACGACCCCGAACTGACGCCCCAGCTGGTCGACATGATCGGCCTGGCCAGCATCCTGCACGACGTCGGCAAGGTCTCGACCCCCGACCAGATCCTGCTGAAACCGGCCGAGCATACGCCCGAAGAGCGGCGCGTGATGCAGACCCATGCCGAGATCGGCCGCTCGATCCTCGAACGCGCCGCGCGCATGGTGGACGGGGTCAGCTACCTGACCTACGGCGCCCAGATCGCCGGCGCCCACCACGAGCATGTCGACGGCGCCGGCTATCCGTCCGGGCTGACCGGGCGGCAGATCCCGCTCGCCGCGCGCATCGTGGCGGTGGTCGACGTGTTCGACGCGCTGCTGCACCGCCGGCCCTACAAGGAGCCCTGGCCCTATCCCGACGTGGTGACCCACATCCGCGAGCGCAGCGGCAGCCAGTTCGATCCCGAGGTGGTCGCGGCCCTGCTCGACATCATCGAGAACGAGCCACCGCCCGCCCCTAGCGACGACGAATAAGTGGGGGGCTTCGTGGTGCCCGGCATTGCCGGTCCCCACCCCCCAGCGACGACGAATAGGCCCAGGCTGTCGCGTGGGGCCATCAAAACCCCGGTTTCGCCGCTTTTCAGAGGGCGAAAGGCTTGAATTTCAGTATTTTCTTCCCCAGCCGTAATATACTCACGGGAGATTGCCACGCCTCATTGGAAACTTGGAAATGAATGAACTTGACGGACTGTCCGCGCTGATCATCGAGCCGCACGCCGGCATGCGCGCGAGTATTCACAACATGCTCAACCTGTGCGGCCTGACCAAAATCGAGCATGCGGCCAGCTCGAACAACGCGATCAAGCACCTGGGCCTGAAGACCTTCGACCTGATCCTGTGCGAGTACGACCTCGACGGCGGCCAGGACGGCCAGCAACTGCTCGAAGACCTGCGCCACCATAAGCTGATCTCGCTGTCGACCATGTTCTTCATGGTCACCGCCGAAGGTAATTACGGCAAGGTGGTCAGCGCGGCCGAACTGGCGCCGACCGACTACATCCTCAAGCCCTTCACCGCCGACCGCCTGCTCGAACGCATCGCGCGCGCGCTCGAAAAGCGCAATGTCTTCATGCCGGTGTATCAATTCATGGAGGTCGGCAACCAGCGCGAGGCGATCGCCGCCTGTATCGAAGGCGTCAAGAACCACCCGCGCCACGCGATCGACTTCATGCGCCTGCGCGCCGAGCTGCACATGTTCCTGGGCGAACCGGCCGAGGCCGAGCCGATCTATACCCAGCTGTTCGAAGCCAAGGCGATCGCCTGGGCCCGGCTCGGGCTGGCCAAGACCCTGTTCATGCGCGAGCGTTTCGCCGAGGCCCAGAGCGTGCTCGAGTCGCTGGTCGAGAACAACAAGAAATTCGTCGACGCCTACGACTGGCTGGCCAAGACCCATGCCGCGGTGGGCGAGATGGACAAGTCGCAGCAGGTGCTGGCCGAGGCGGTGGCGGTCTCGCCGCATGCGGTGCGCCGGCTGCGCAAGCTGGGCGAAGTGGCGCTCGAAACCGGCGACACCGAGACCGCCGAGAAGGTGCTCAAGCAAGTCGTCGCGAAAGCCAAGTATTCCGAATTTCGCGACCCGGAAGACCATGTGAAGCTGGTCCAGACCCTGGTCAAGAAGGGCGATCCGGTACAGGCCGCGGCCGTCATCCGCGACCTCGACAAGTCGATGGGCGGGCAAAAGAACGCCGCCGTCTGCAGCGCCATTTCCTCGGCCATGGTGCACGAGTACACCGGCAACGAGACGCGCCTGGCCGAGTCGCTCAACGCCGCGCTCGAAGCCTGCAAGGAAGCGCTCGGGCTGTCGGCCGAAGTCAAGATGGAACTGGCGCGCAACTGCCTGCAAAACAATATGGAAGAGGGCGCCGCCGACGTCATGCGCGAGGTGATGCGCAACGCGCCCAACAACCTCGTCATGGCCAAGGCGATGGGCGTGTTCGAGAAGGCCGGCCGGTCCGAGCTGGCCACCTCGCTGGCGCAGGAAAGCCGCCAGCAGGTGGTCGACCTGGTCGCCTCCGGCGCCAACAAGGCGAAGGAGGGCGATTACCGCGGCGCGGTGACCCTGATGGTGGAGGCGGTCAACAAGCTGCCCGACAATCCGCAGGTGGTGTTCAACGCCGCCGTCGCGGTGCTCAAGTGCCTCGAAAACATGGGCTGGGAAGAGCGTCTCGGCCAGTACGCGCTGTCGCTGATCGATACCGTGCGCCGGCTCGACCCGATCAACCCTAAACTGCCCGCACTGGCCGGCCTGCATCAGCAGATACTCAAAAAATACGACAAGGGCACACGCACCAAGAAAGCGTGATGGTCCTGCAACACATCGGAATCCCCTATGGCAGCCGCTTCCCCCCCTTCGCAACCGGGCAATGAAACCCGTAAGGTCCGCGCCGCCCTGATGAACAAGGTGTGCGGCGACGAAGAGATGTTCGCCCTCGGCACCTCGGTCGCGCGCGTGGTCGAGATGACTTCGTCGGACGACCAGGGCAGCCACGACCTGGCCTACTACGTGCTGTCGGACGTGGCGCTGACCCAGCGCATCCTGCGCCTGTCGAACACCGCGCAATACCGCACCGTCTCGGGCACCACCGTGACCACGATTTCGCGCGCCATTTCGCTGCTCGGCTTCGACACTGTGCGGACCACCGCGCTGGCGATGCTGCTGGTCGACGCGCTGTCGAACAGCAAGCATGCGCAAAGCGTGCGGGTCGAGCTCGAAGCGGCCCTGTGCGCCAGCCTGGTCGGCCGCGAAATGGCGCGCCACAGCTTTTACCAGCGCGCCGAGGAAGCTTCGATCGGCGCGCTGTTCAAGAACCTCGGGCCGCTGCTGGTGGCCTCGCACGAGCACGAGCGCTACCGCGAAATCGCCTCGCTGATGGTGGGCGCCAAGCACACCCAGGGCCAGGCCTCGCAAATGATCCTCGGCTGCAGCTACGAGACCCTGTCGGAAGCGGTGCTGGCCGAATGGAAGATCCCGGAAGTGATCGTGCGCTCGCTGTCGCCGCTGCCGCAGGGCGTGCAAAAGGTGGCGCTCAACCGCGGCGAATGGATGCGCCAGGTGGCCTCGTTCGCGATGGACGTGGCCAAGCTGCTGGCGCGCTCGGCCAATCCGGCCGGCACGCCCGAGGCGCGCGCCCTGCTCACGCGCTACGGGGCGGCGCTGAACATCGACGCCGACCAGATGGAAGACTTGTTCTCCACGGTCCAGAACGGCATGACGAGCCTGCTGCAAAGCATGAATATGCAGCCCCAGCCCAAGCCGGAGGACGACGGCGAGGGCGAGGGCTTGCCGAACGTGCTGCTGCTGGCCACCATGGATTCCGGCGAAGCCCAGCAGGCCGGCTACCACCCCAGCGGCAAGCCGCTCAATGCGCGCGAGCTGTTGCTGGCCGGGGTGCAGGACGTGACCCAGATGCGGGCGTCGGGCGAGGGCAAGGTCAACGAGCTGATCCTCGCGGTGCTGGAAACCCTGTACCGCAGCATGGGTTTCCGCTTCGCGACGGTGTGCCTGAAGGATAACCGCGCCGGCCAGTTCCGCGCGCGCCTGGCCTTCGGCGACGACCACCTGGCGCGCCAGGCCGGCTTCGTGTTCCCGATGGCGCCCACGCGCGACCTGTTCCACCTGGCGATGGAAAACGACGCCGACCTGATGATCGCCGATTCCAGCAGTCCCAAGATCCGCGACCTGCTGCCGGCCTGGCACCGCAGCCTGCTGCCCGACGCCAAGAGCTTCATCGTGCTGCCGCTGGTGGTCGGCAAGACCCCGCTCGGCCTGTTCTACGCGGACCGCGTGCTGCCCGCGCCGGAGGGCGTGCCGCCCGACGAGACCTCGCTGATCAAGGCGTTGAAGGGACAGGTGCTGGTGGCGCTGGGACCTTGAGGTAGGCCAGGAATTGGGCGGCCGGCATCGGCCGCGCGAACAGGAAGCCCTGCGCTTCGTCGCCCAGCTTGTCGCGCAGGAAGTGGCACTGGGCCAGCGTTTCGACCCCCTCCGCCACCACCCCCAGCCCGAGCGAATGGGCCAGGCCGATGGTGGCCGAGACGATCATCGCATCGTTCGGGTCGGTCTCGATATCCTTGACGAAGCCGCGGTCGATCTTGATGCGGTCGATCGCGAACAGCTTCAGGTAACTGAGCGAGGAATAGCCGGTGCCGAAGTCGTCGATCGCCACCGTGATGCCGCGCTCGCGCAGCTGGCGCAGCAGGTGGCGCGTGCTCTCCGGGTCGTGCATGGCGGCCGTTTCGGTGATCTCCAGCTCGAGCCGGGCCGGGTCGATGCGGCTGTGCGCCAGCAGCCGGTCGAGCTGG
>DASRXO010000346.1:0-2563 GCA_035654095.1 Telluria sp. | reverse complement strand
AATCCCGTCGAAGGTCTGTCCGCTGTGCAAGTCAGCGAGTACGGTCGAAAACGTGGCGCCGCCAAACACGGCGCGTGCGAAACTGAGGTCCGCGAAGGCGCTTTGGCCCAGAGCGTAGCGGGCGTCGTTTGCTGCGCCGATCGCGGCTCCATAGGCGTTGAGCGCCGGCGCAACCGCACTCAGCGAGGCCAGTGCGGTCGTTTGCGCACTGGCCGCGGCGGAGACATAATAATTGTAGCTGTTCTGCAGGCCGACTTCATTGATGATCGCCTCGCTCTGCTGGGATGACAGAAATGCGTTCACACGCGTGTCGAGAGTCACTTTGGTCGCGAGGTAGGCCGGCGTGTTGTCGCTGAAATTGTCTTCATACGTCGTGAGCATGGCCATGGCAAGCTGGCCTCGGCTCAAACCCTGCTGGGTCTGTACACCCTGCCAATAGCTCGATCCTGCGTCATCGGAAGGGCGGCCCAGGATGCGCTCAAAGAGCTTGTCCACCAGGGCCTTGCCTTGCAGGGGCACGCCATTCGCGGTAAAGCTTGTACCCGCCTCGGCGCTGCTCATGATCTGCTGGGCAATCACATCGAGCGGCTGTCCGCCATTGATCCAGAAATCAATTTCCGACAAGGTTGGTGCGACTGTGCGCTGCAAGAGCGTGGCATACAGCCGATTAATTTGCAGGCGCGTCACGCCGGTATGGTCGCCCTGATCGAGCACTTTGGCCAGTTCCGCCAACATCGTGGCCTGGGCCGAACTGAACGCTGCTGCGGCGGCATCTTGCAAGGTCTTGAGCGGCGCGACGACGGCATTTTGCGCATTCAGCAGGAGTTGCTCGGCCGCCGCGGCGGAATTGGCTTGCGTGGCGGCAGCGGTGGCGGCGATGTCAACGACGGTAAATGCAGTAGCCACGCGCTGCGCCAGATCGACGCGCGCCTGAAGATTGGCCAGCGTGGCCGCGTCGTTCGCGACATGGGAGTAGTCCTGGACCACGTTCAGGATGCCCAGTGCGACGGCACCGCGCGTCATCGACTGCGGCGGCAACAGGTTGGCGACCCAGCGGGCAATGTCCGGAACGACGGCGCTGCTTGCGCCTAGCACCGTGGCAAACACTTTGGTGACGAACTCGGTGTTGCTCAGCGATGCGGGGTAGATCGCCAAACCTTCCGGGCTAGTGATGAAGCTCTGCGCAAAGTCGGCCAGGGTCTGGCCACTCATGTGATCGATGAAAAAATTCATCCCGGCCAGGTCGGGCGTGGCCTGGAATGACGCCGAGGTCCGGCCCAGGATGCCGACGTACATTTGCATCAGCTGCAAACGCAGCGCGGCGGTGGGCGCTTGGCTGGTAATGGCGTTTACGTCGCCGGAGCTGCCAGGCGGGGCCGCACCGACCCCGGTTGCGCCAGCGTGCGCCGCATCAGCGCCCTGTTGCGCGGCCAGGGCAATAGCGGCAGCGCCCGTCGCCAGCAGGACCTGCGCTTGCGCGTAAGCGTAGGCGAGCGCGGTGGCAACGTCGGTCGGCGTCACACGTGCCAGGATGCCACGGGCAATCGCGGCATCGTCCATGCCGAGGTCGACGGCGTATGCCAGGCCGACGGCGGCCTTGTTGTCGAACGTGGCCCGAAGTGCCGTTTCGGCGGCGGACAGCTGACCGAAGCCTAGCATGCCGGTGACGATATTGACGGCCGACTGGGCGCGACTGATGCCGCCGTCGAGCTGGCCGACGAAGACGCTGATCTCCGCGGCAGCGGCGGCACTGACAGGCACGCTGCCCAAGGCCAATTGGTAGACCCGTTCGACGAATTCGCGGTTCGAGAGAGGCACCAACGTGCCGTTGACGAGCTTCATCGCGGCAAGGTTGCCGCTGCTGAGTGCCTCGTTGCTGGTGAGCATGGCTGCAGCGGCGGCGGTCATCCCTCCACTGCTGGCGGATGCCGAATTCATGTAGAACGCCAGGCCGTGCGCATCCGGCGCACGGTTCAGTAGCGCCGCGTAGAGGCGCGAGAGCGTCATGCGGGCCACTTCGTAAGGCGTTGCCGCGCCCGCATTTTGGGCCGTCTGCAGCATCAGCTGCGCCAGCGACCAGGAAGCGGTGACGCTGGCAGCGGCCGCGCCGGCCGCCAGTTGCGGCGTCGCCGCCGCGCCCACCGCCGTAACGATGGCCCCGCTTATGGTACCCGATGCGTTGTAGCCCAGCTGCCAGAATTTGGCGGCAACCGCGACGCGGTCGATGAAGCGGCTGGTTTCGGCGACGGCGGCCGGATCGTTGCCCGCGTACGAAGCGACGCGGTCCGCCAGGCGCAGCACAAAGGTGCCGGCGCCAATGGCGCTTTGGCCGGCGGTGCCGGCCAGAGCGCTGGTCCATTCGGCAATTTCGGGGGCGCTGGCGGCGCGTCCCAGCATGGTCTGGTAGGTACGGGTGACGAGCTGCAGTTGGTACTGGGCCGTGCTCAGGCCGGCTTGGGGATAGTAGGCTGCGCCCAGCGCCTCATCGTTGTTGAGAATGGCTTGCGCGACGTCGTCGATGCTCGCTCCGCTGGCCAGTGCGTTTCGCCAGAACGTCATCGAG
>DASRXO010000345.1:0-5068 GCA_035654095.1 Telluria sp. | reverse complement strand
TACCGCAGGACCAGCTGTCCCTGTTCATTTTCTTGAAACGCGCGGCGCGCCCATTTGGGCCATTCCTCGTCGGGATTGTCGGGGAAGGCGCTGTGGTTGATGGTCTTGAGGTAGTCCGCGGCCTGCTGCCAGGAGAAGAGGGCCGTTCCCTTGCCGGCGTAACCGGTGATACGCGCCAATCCCTTTTCCGACAGGACGGGGCCGATGTCGTTGATGATCGCGGCCCCGATCAGCCCCAGCCGGCGCATCGCCAGCGTCATGGTGATGATGCCGCCCATCGATGTACCGACGAACACCGCGCGCGCGATGCCGAGGTCGTGGGCCAGCTTGATCACGTCGCCGGCGTACACCATCGGCTGGTAGTGGCTGGGGTCGGGGTCGCGCGCCGAGTGGCCGCGGCCGCGCACGTCGGGCGCCAGCACGCGCCGGCCCTGGGCGGCGATCCAGGGCGCCAGTTCCTCGAAGTCGGACGAGTTGCGCGTCAGGCCGTGGAGGCAGATGACCGGCAGCCGCGCGGGCCCGCTGCACGCCGCGTAATCGCGCACATACAAGGCCAGGCCGTCGTTGCTGGTGTAGTGGATTTCCGAGTAGGTGGACACGTTGGCCCCGTTAAGTTCGCACGCCGAGCAGTGTGATGGAAAATCCTCCGCCGCGAAAGGCAAGGGCGCGCCCACCCTTTGTGCAAAAAAGCACACGGCCCGCAGGGCTGGGGCAGGACCGGGCGCGAGGAAAAAATTGCCAGCGGACTGTGCAGTGATGCACAATAGGTCGCATGAAAACCCTGCCCGAATGGACCGACCTGCGTTATTTCCTCGAACTGGCGCGCGCCGGCACCCTGTCGGGCGCCTCGCGCCGGCTGGAGGTCGAGCACACCACGGTCGCGCGCCGCATCGACCGGCTCGAGGTGCAGCTCGGCGCGACCCTGTTCGACCGCTCGCGCGAAGGCTATGAGCTGACCGAGATGGGACAGGCGCTGCTGCCGCACGCCGAAGTGATGGAAAGCGCGGCGCTGGCGGCGCAGGACCAAATGAGCGGCAACCAGATCGAAGTGCGCGGCGTGGTGCGGCTCGGCGTGCCGGAAGTGCTGGGCGTGCGCGTGATCACGCCGCTGCTGGCGCGCTTCCTGCAGGAGCATCCCGACCTGTCGATCGACCTGCTGGTGCAGCCGCGCTTCGCCAACCTGGCCAACCGCGAGGCCGACCTTGGCGTCACGCTCGACGCGCCCAACACCGGCCGCTACATGGTGACCCGGCTGGCGACCTTCCGCCTCTACCTGTACGGCTCGCCGGACTACCTGGCGCGCCATCCGCCGATCCGGCGCCGCGCCGACCTGGCGGAACACGATTTCGTCGATTACGTGCAGGACCGGCTGGCCAGCAACGAGCTCAATTTTCTCGACGAACTGGGGATCACGCCGCGCCGCCGCCTGTGCTGCACCGGCATGATGGCGCAGGCCGAGGCGGCCGCCGCGGGCCTGGGCCTGATCATGGCGCCGCCGTATGTGATTCCGGACGACGGACGGCTGGTGCCGGTGCTGCAGGAGGAGGTGTTCGCCGAGCGCGCCTACTGGCTGGTGGCTCCGGTCGACCTGTACCGCCTGCCGCGCGTGCGCGCGGTGTGGAACCTGCTGCGCGAATACGCCGATGCGCAGCCGGCCCTGTTCGTGCATGCCGACGGCACGCCGATGGCGCCGCCGCGCCTGCGCAATATCGTCTGACGCCGGCGTGCAAACGAAAGCGGCAGGAACGCGCTGCGCTCCTGCCGCCAGGCGCCTGAACGGCGCGGTCAGAACTTCACGCTGGCCGTCAGCTTCACGGTGCGCGGGTCGCCGTAGAAGGTGGTGACGCTGTTGAAGAAGGCGCCGAAGCCGTAGCCGGCCACCTTGTAGCGTTTGTCGAGCAGGTTGCGGCCGTGCAGGCCGACCTGCACCTTGCGATCGGCGCTGCTCCACACCAGGCCCGCATCCCACAGGCTGTAGCCGCCCTGCGCCAGCATCAGGTTTTGCGGGACGGTGGCGTCCAGCGCGGCGATGCCGGTCATGCGCACGATCTCGGACTGGTACACCTTGCTCTTGTACGACACGCTGTTGATCAGCGTCAGGGTGCCGTTGCGGTTCATCAGCGCCATCGGCCAGTCGTAGTTGGCCGACAGGTTAGCCGTGTCCTTCGGCGTGTTCTGGAACTCGGCCTGATCGGCGATGTTGACCAGGTTCGCGCCGCTGGCCACGATCCATTCCTTGTACTTGGCGTCGATGTAGCCGACCATCGCGCTGACCGACAGCGCATCGGTGACGCGCGCCACCGCTTCCAGTTCGAAGCCGCTGATCTTGGCCTTGCCGGCGTTGGTCAGGGTGCCGGCGAAGCCGGTCACCTGGCCGGCCGCGTTGTAGGTCGCGATCGAGCCCGGGATCTGCACGTCCTTGTAGTCGCTGTAGAACACGGCGGCGTTGGTCTGCAGGCGCCCGCCGTTCATCGATGACTTGATGCCCAGTTCGATCGTGCTGACGACTTCCGGGTCGACTCCCTGGCGCTTGGTCAACGAGGCAGGCGTGGTCGGGCCGCCGGATGCGGCCAGGTCCATGCGCGGGTCGTACATGCCGCCCTTGAAGCCTTGCGAGTAAGTGCCGTAGACGTTGTGCTCCGGCGCGATCTTCCAGCCGAAGCCGAGTTTCGGCGTGAACTTGGTGTCGGTGCGGTGCAGGTCGTCCTTGGTCAGGTCGGTGTTCGGGGCCAGGCCGATGGCGTTCGGGTTGCCCAAGGTCGGCGAGCCGGTCAGGCCGAGATAGGTGCGCTTGTAGATCCGCGCGGCCCGTTCGTCGTTGGTGTAGCGCCCGCCGAGGTTGACGTTGAAGGTGTCGCTCACGCTGTAGCTGGCGTCGGCGAAGGCGGCCCAGGTCTTGCTATCGATGTCGTCGAGCGTGTACAGCGCCAGGCCGCCGGAGGCGTTGTACAACACGTCGAATTCGTTGAAGGCATTGCTCTTCATGTAGAACACGCCGGCCACGCCCTGCACCTTGGCGCCGGTGTAGGTCAGCTGGAATTCCTGGCTGTCCTGCTTGTCGGAGTAGATGGTCGGCGCTTCGAACAGCGGGGTCTCGAGCGAGTCGAAGTCGATCGGCGCGTAGGTCTTGGACGAGCGGTGCGCGGTGATCGACTTGAACGACAGGGTCGGATCGACTTCGTACTCGACCAGCAGCGAGCCGCCCTGGGTGGTGACCTGCTGCGCGTGGCCGTTGACCGTGTACAGATTGGCGCGGGTGTCGTAGTCGCCGGCCTGCACCGGCTGGTTGGTCGGGGCCGGGCCGGGCGTCAGGCGGTAGCCCTGGCGCGCTTGCGAGTCGTCGACCGTCTTGTCGGCGGCGAAGCGGATGAACAGCTCGCGCACCGGCGTCAGTTCGGCGCTCACGCGGGCCGCCTTGACCTCCTTGTTGTAGTTGTCCTTGCCGTTCAGGACATTCTTGCCGAAGCCATCGTGGTTGAAGGTGGCGACGGTGGCGCCGATGCGGAAGATGTCGTTGATCGGGGTGCTGCCCTTGACGACCAGGTCCTTCTCGCCGTAATTGCCGACGATGCCCTTGAGTTCGAGCATCGGCACGGTCGACAGCTTCTTGGTCACGTACTTGACCGCGCCGCCGATGGTGTTGCGGCCATACAGGGTGCCTTGCGGGCCGCGCAGCACTTCGATGCGGTCAAGGTCGTAAATGTCGGTCAGCGCGCCTTGCGGGCGGGCCAGGTAGATGTCGTCGAGGTAGATGCCGACGCCTTGCTCGTAGCCGGCCACCGGGTCTTGCTGGCCGATGCCGCGGATGAAGGCGGTGAGCGTGGTGTTGGTTCCGCGCGACGTTTTCAGCGTCGTGTTGGGCAGGATGTCGGTCAGGGCGGTGATGTCGGGCAGCGCCTGCTTCTCGAGTTCGGCGCCGGAAATCGCGCTGACCGAGCCGGGCACGTCCTGGATAAGTTCCGCGCGGCGGCGTGCCGTCACGATCACTTTTCCCATCTCGCCCTGGGCCGTTTCGCCCGTCGTGGCTTGGGCGTATGCTGCGTCGATCGAAACGGCGGGCAGGGCCATCATCACAGCCACTGAACGCCGCAGCATGGTTTTCTGTTTCTTCGTCAAGCGCATTCCAGTCTCCTTAGGGGGTGTTCTTTTTTATGTAGTGCGCAGAGTGTGCCCGGTTTAGCCCCCGAGTTAAAGACAGAGGCTTGCACGGCCTGTGTGCAATTTTGCACACGCAAGCCCGATGCCGGGCGGCGACGCCCGAAGAAGGATGTGCGTAAATGCCGCGATCCCCGGTGTACACTTTGCACTTGATCTTTCGAGGAGCCAGGATGCGGCATCGCTATGTATTTGTGAGATTGTCGATTGGATTGCTGAGCCTGGTGTTCTCAAGCGCCGCGTTGGCTCAGGCGGCCAAAGACATTGCATTTCTCGGTCAATATTCGAGCATTGTCTTCAGCCCGGCGAGCGGCGATTGCGACGGCTTCGGCATTCGCCTGTGGTCAATTACATCGAAGGCGGCAGCCCCGAGCGTGGTGGGCACGTGGATCGAAGCGGACGGCCCGTGCGACAAGGCGGTTCCGATTTTCGCCGTCAGGTTCAACGCGAAAACCGGTGCGCTGACGTTCTTGACGATGAACGCATCGGATCCCGGCGCGCCTGGCCGCTTCGAGGGCCGGCTGGAAGACTCCGCTTTGGCCGGGACTTTTTTATGGGGCGGCCAACCCGCCGGTACTGCGCCGGTTCAGATCCGGCTGCCGCGAAGTCAGTCCGGCGCCGGCTTGGTGAAGCACCAAGCGGCGGATGAAAAGTAGAGAGATAGAGGAGGGCGGCGGCAGGTCTTGGACCGGCTGAGCGACCAGCCGGGTGCGGAGGGGCGCACGCGACTTTGAGCCTGGCGCGCGCGCCGCAAGCGGTCCGATGACCGGGCCGGTCAGCGCAGCACGTTTTGCGAATGCTCGACCTTCGGCGGCGCCACGAAGAAACCGCCCACCAGTTCGCGCCAGGACTGGAATTCGGGGCTGCCGCGGAAGCCGACCGTGTGGTCTTCCAGCGTCGCCCACTGGATCAC
>DASRXO010000344.1:0-4232 GCA_035654095.1 Telluria sp. | reverse complement strand
CGCGCGCCGCCTGCTCCAGCCGCGAGGCGGTGTTCACGCTGTCGCCCACGGCAGTATAGATGCTGCGGAAACTGGTGCCGAAATCGCCCGCCATCGCCAACCCGCTCTCGATGCCGATCCGCACCCGCAGCGGCGGGCGGCCCAGCGCCATCCGCTCGAGGCTGAGCGCGGCGACGCGGCCCACGATCTCGCGCGCGGCGTCGAGCGCCAGGTCGGCGTGCTGCTCGATCGGCAAGGGCGCGCCCCAGAACGCGACCAGGCCGTCGCCGGTGTACTTGTCGAGCGTGCCGTGCTTGCCGATCACCGGGCCGGTCAGGCAGTCGAGGAAGTCGCGCGTCAGGCGTGCCGCTTCTTCCACCGGCAGCGATTCTACCTGAGTCGTGTAGCCTTCCATATCGGCGATCAGGGTGGTGACGTCGAGCTGGCGCGGTTTGAGCGGATCGTCCACGTCGCTGCGCAGCAGCTCGGCCACGACTTCCGGCGCCACGTATTGGCGCAAGGTGTCGAGCAGGTGGCGCGAGCGGCGCTGGGTCAGCTGCCATTGATAGGGCACGGCCACCGCCAGCAGGAACAAGTTGGTGGCCAGCGGACCGGTGGTCGCGAAGTCGGGATCGTGGCGGCTGGCGAAGTAGGCCACCAGCAGCCAGGCCAGCGAGACCGCGCCCAGCAGGCCGACGCTGGACACCGCCGACAGGCGCGGAAAGGCATAGGTCGCGAGGAGGGCGGCGGCCAGCGCGAACAGGCAGGCCAGCAGGCGCCCGGGCCAGGGCCGCGGCGCGCGCCCGGCCTGCAGGTCGAGCAGGGTCGACAGCATGGTGGCTTGCACCCCGAGCCCGGGCCCGCTGCCGGTCAAGGGCGTGGCCACGCGGTCGCCCTGGCCGAGCGAGGACGAGCCGACGATCACCAGCCGGTCGCGCACGCTGGCCGGATCGATCTCCTGGTTCAGGATCTCGGCCGCGGTGACCACGTAGTAGGCCGACCAGTCGCGCCGGTAGTCGATGCGCATCAGGCCGGTATTGGCCAGCGCCAGCGGCGGCTGGCCGCCGCAGCAATTGAGCAGCGCCAGCGACAGTGCCGGGTAGCTGCGGCCTTCGAAGCGGGTAATCAGCGGGACCCGGCGCAGCACGCCGTCCTCGTCCGGGATCATGCCGATATTGCCGACCCGCGGCGCCTGCGCCAGCGCGGCGTGGTTGGCGATATAGCCGCTCGCTTCGACCCCGCCTGCGTAGCCGGTGACGGCGCCGGCCAGCCGGCCCTGGCGCAGCGCTTGCGGCCGCGCGCTGGCCTGGAAGTCGAGCGCCTGGGCCAGCACCACCGGGCCGTTCTCGGCCAGCAGCGCGAGGCGGGTGTCGCCGAGGGCGTCGCCGGCGTCGGCCGGATCCGGCATCACGATGTCGAGCGCTACGCCGCGCGCGCCGTAATGGGCCAGCAGCGTTTCCACCAGATCGGCGACGCGCGTGCGCGGCCACGGCCAGGGGCCGAGCTTGGCGGTGCTGGACTCGTCGATGTCGACCACCAGGATGCGCGGTTCGGGCGCGGCGCTCACTTGCAGCTTGATAAAGGCGTCGCGCAGCCATTCGTTGGCAAAAAACGACAGTGTCGGACCGCTGCCCCATTGCGACCAGACGGTCAGCAACACCGCCAGCACGGCAATGGACGTGCGCAGCAGGCCCGGCCGCATGCGGATCGGAGAGCGGGATACCAAGGATGTCGAGAGGGCTTCAGCCACGCGGCGAGTAGCAGTTCGTCAAGATAAACATCCAGTATAGCCCGTTGCAGGCGGTCGCTACAGTAGGGAATTTCGAATAACCCGCAAATCGTCGTTGGCGAGGATCGGCTTCCACCTAGGCAATGAAATCGCTCGCCAGCGTCTGCCGATGCGAGCCTTTGGTTTCGCGCTTGTAGTCGCGCTTGAACTGGCCGGTCTGCTCAATCGTCCGCATTCAGGCCCGCCATCAAATCCTCGACAGTAGCGACCGATTTCAAGCCACCACGGCGCGCTTCCTTCATCGCCTCGATGGTGGTGGCGTTCGGCACCAATGGCTCGAATGGCAAGGCTTTCTCGCGGGCGACTCGAGTCAACATGATGCGGAAGGCGTCAGACACAGTCAGTCCCATCGCCGCCAGCACCGCGGTCGCCTCTTCCTTGATGTGCTCGTCGATGCGGGCACGGACTACAGCATTCGCGGACATGATTTCTTCCTCTGAGTATGTGAGCCACATTGTAGCCCACATTTCCACGAAGTGCACGTTCGCCGACGAGTTTGCCGCGCCCACGCTTCTGATCGGTACGCGCAACGCCATCACTTCTGCCCATACTGAGTTGCTACAAAATGTAAGCGTGGAAATTGCTTGGAGAATTGGTCTACAATGTGATGAGCATCACAGAAATCCACGCATCAGACCGGATAATGGGGTGAAAAGGGGAATACCACACATGCTACGCCGACTACTCATCGCTTCCGCACTCGCGCTGTCCGCTCAGCTGGCCATGGCCGCCGACGCGGGCAAGATCATCTTTGTCGCCGGCAAGGCTGACATTGCCGATCACGCCGCCGTGCTGAACGCGATGGTGCAGGAAGGCGACACCCTGAGCACCGGCAAGGACGGCTTCATCTACGTGAAGACGGTCGACAACGGCCTGTTCATCGTGCGCCCCAACACCAAGGCGCGCATCGCCACTTACCATATCGACGCCGCCAATCCGGCCAACACCCGCATCAAGCTCGAGCTGATGAACGGGGTCGCACGCAGCCTGTCGGGCGATGCCGTCAAGCTGGCGCGCCAGAACTTCCGCTTCAACACCCCGGTCGCCGCGATCGGCGTGCGCGGCACCGATTTCACCGTGTTCACCGACCAGGAGACCTCGCGCGTGGCCGTCATTTCCGGCGGCATCATCATGAGCGGCTTCGGCGGCGCCTGCCGTCCCGAGGGCACCGGCCCCTGCGAAGGCAATGCCAGCCGCGAACTGTCGGCCAGCCAGCGCGGCCAGCTGCTGCAGGTCCAGCGCGGCCAGAACGCGCCGATGCTGTTGCAGTCCGGCGGCTTCGGGCCGGACCAAGTATCGCCCCCGCGCGGTGACGAGCCAGTCGGCAAGGCAGGCGGCGCGAATGGCAACTCGACCCTCTCGAGCGAGCCCAACCTTGATGCCAAGAAAAACGAAAGCCTGACTGTTATTGCACAGCAACAACAGCAACAGCAACCGACGCCGCCGGTGCCGCCCGTGGTCACGCCGCCGCCGGTGGTCGAGACCGGTGGGCCGCCGCCAGTTCCGCCACTGCCTGAGCGCCAGCTGGTGTGGGGCCGCTGGCAGCCGTTGCTGGACCAGCCGGCGGTTATCGACTTTGTCGCCCAAAAGGCCAAGTCCGAATTAGTCGCGGTGGATGGCAACTTCGCGCTGTTCCGCACGCCCGGCCAGGATTATGTGGCGCCGGAGCGCGGCAGCGTCTCGTTCGCGCTGAACCAGAGCGAAGCCTATATTTATACCGATAACGCAGCGGGCAGGTTGGTGACGCCGGCGACGCTGGAAAATGGGAAGCTGAATATCGACTTTGGCGCCAAGACGTTTAATACCAGCCTCGATTTGGTGAGCACGAATGAATTGATTAATTTGCAGGCGCAGGGGGCGGTAACGTCGAATGGCGGGCTATATGGCGATTCCACGCTCGGCCGTAACAACATCATGAACGTGAAGGGTGCCTTGAGCACCGAGAACGGCGGCGCAGCGGCCTACGTGTTCGACGCCAGGCTCGACGCGACTCGCACGGTCAACGGTGTTACCTATTGGAAGAAATAGCGACACGCCATCTGTCAGATCGATATTAACTGCCTCGCTAGTCGGGGCAGTTTTATTTTCGGCTAGCAACGCGGATTATCTATATCGGATAAGCCGATTCGCGTGTTGATAAAGCGACAGTCGTTTTTCTACCATATCGCTGCAAATATTTGTTTCAATTTGTAAGGCTCGCTGGTGCGGCGAGTACCGCGGTTTACTTGTAATTTCGCCAAAAAAATTCTGCCTTTGGATTTCCTGCCGATTGCCCATTTCGACGGCGCGCCGGGGGTGTAACAGCTGGTTTCAGTAATAAAGGGGCGTTCTCAAAGACCAAGTGCAACACCTTCTCCTGTAAGGTGCCGCCATGGCGAGAATTTACAAACATCTGACTACCCAGGAGCGCGCCGTTGTCATGACCATGCGCGCCGACCTGTGCTCCACCCGATCCATTGCTAAA
>DASRXO010000343.1:0-2607 GCA_035654095.1 Telluria sp. | reverse complement strand
GGCCCAGGGCATCGAGGTGCTGCAGCCGCTGTCGCTGCGGATGGACAGCAAGGACCCGCTGCGCGCCGCGCAGGCGCGCGCCGCCCACCAGCGCCTGCTGGCCACCGACTACGATGTGATGGTGGTCGCCGCCTACGGCCTGATCCTGCCGCCCAGCACGCTGCAGATCAAGCCCTGCATCAATATCCACGGCTCGCTGCTGCCGCGCTGGCGCGGCGCCGCGCCGATCCACCGCGCGATCGAGGCGGGCGACGCCGAGACCGGCGTCACCATCATGCAGATGGAACAAGGGCTCGACACCGGCCCGATGCTGTTGATCGAGCATGTGCCGATCGATGGCGCCGACACCACCGCCAGCCTGCACGACAAGCTGGCCGCGCTGGGCGGCACCATGATCGTCGCGGCGCTGCGCAAGTTGCAGGAAGGCAAACTCGAAGCGGTGCCGCAGCCGCAGGCCGGCGTGACCTACGCCGCCAAGGTCGGCAAGGAGGAAGCCGCGCTCGATTTCGCGCAGTCCGCGCCTGCACTGAGCCGCAAGATTCGCGCCTTCAATCCCTTCCCCGGCGCGCATGCCCAGGTGCATGGCGTGACCATCAAGATCTGGGGCGCCGAAGCGCTGGCCGCCGACAGCAGCGCGCTGCCCGGCCAGGTGTTGGCGGCGGACGCCCAGCACGGCATCGTGGTCGCCTGCAAAGGCGGCACGCTGCGTCTGACCGAACTGCAAAAACCCGGCGCCAAGCGCCTGCCCGCCGCGGAATTCCTCAAGGGCTTTCCGCTCGAGCAGCTGTGCTTCGACTAGTGCGGCGGCTTAGCCGGCCGCGACCTTGGCGCGCTGGCTTTCCATGTACTCGCGCAAGACCTGGTTGATGCGGGTCTGGTAGCCGGGGCCGGCCGATTTGAACCAGTCCAGCATGTCCACGTCCAGGCGGATCGTGACGATCTGCTTGAGCTGGACCGCGGGGGCCGGTTTGTGTACGGTTTGTACGGTTGCGGGTGCTGGCTCTGCCAGGGTGGCGGTTGCCGAGTCTTCCCAGTTGGGTGTGAATTCTTTATTCATGTCCATGATCTGCCTATTCTCCGGAAATGCCGGTCCAGCCCGGCAACGTCAATACGGATTGTGGTACTTATATGTATCTCGGAGATTGCTGGGAGCAATGGATTTGTATCTACTTGTAACAGCTTCGCGCTTCAATACACGCCGATACATATTGCCTTGGGTAAGGGCCGATCACGTATAATCTCAGACCCTATCGAAACTACACCGCCATGACCGCCACCGCCGCCCCCTCCCCGACCGAACTCCGGCTGCGCGCCATCCTCGCGCGCCGGATCATGATCCTCGACGGTGCGATGGGCACGATCATCCAGCAGTACAAGCTCGACGAGCAGGCTTACCGCGGGACGCGCTTCGCCGACTTCACGGCGCCCGCCGATTCGGGCGCGCGTGAACTTTTTGTCAAGGGCAACAACGAATTGCTGACCCTGACCCAGCCGCAGGTGATCCAGGAAATCCACGAGCGCTACCTCGCGGCCGGCGCCGACCTGATCGAAACCAATACCTTCGGCGCCACCTCGATCGCGCAAGACGACTACCACATGGCGCACCTGGCCTACGAGATGAACGTGGCGGCGGCCAGGCTGGCGCGCGCCGCCTGCGCCAAGTACAGCAGCGCCGACAAGCCGCGCTTCGTCGCCGGCGCGCTCGGGCCGACCCCGAAGACGGCCTCGATTTCGCCCGACGTCAACGACCCGGCCGCGCGCAACGTGACCTTCGACCAACTGGTCGCGGCCTACCACGAGCAGGTGCGCGGCCTGGTCGACGGCGGCGCCGACCTGCTGCTGGTCGAGACCATTTTCGACACCCTCAACTGCAAGGCCGCGCTGTTCGCGATCGACCAGTATTTCGATGAGCATCCGGACCTGGCGCGCCTGCCGCTGATGATCTCCGGGACCGTCACCGACGCCTCCGGCCGCATCCTCTCGGGCCAGACCGTGCCCGCGTTCTGGAACTCGGTGCGCCATGCCAGGCCGCTGACCATCGGCCTCAATTGCGCGCTGGGCGCGGCCCTGATGCGGCCCTATGCCGAAGAACTGGCGCAGATCGCCGACACCTACGTCTGCATCTACCCGAACGCCGGCCTGCCCAACCCGATGAGCGACACCGGCTTCGACGAACTGCCGGCCGACACCTCCTCGCTGCTGCGCGAATTCGCCGACAGCGGCTTCGTCAACATCGCCGGCGGCTGCTGCGGCACCACGCCCGAGCACATCGAGGCGATCGCCGCGCTGCTGGCCGCCACCCCGCCGCGCGCGCTGCCGCAGGTGCCGGTGGCGCTGCGCCTGTCGGGCCTGGAGCCGTTCACCGTCGACGCCGATTCGCTGTTCGTCAACGTCGGCGAGCGCACCAACGTGACCGGCTCGAAAGCCTTCGCGCGCATGATCCTCAATGAGCAGTACGACGAGGCGCTGTCGGTGGCCCGCCAGCAGGTCGAGAACGGGGCCCAGGTCATCGACATCAACATGGACGAGGCGATGCTCGACTCGGTCGCCGCCATGACCCGCTTCCTGCACCTGATCGCGTCCGAGCCCGACATCTCGCGGGTGCCG
>DASRXO010000342.1:0-3132 GCA_035654095.1 Telluria sp. | reverse complement strand
ATCGAAGCGCAGTTCGAGAAGATGGCCAAGGCCTTCGAGAAGGACGGCTACGGCTCGAAGAATTACGTCAAGGCGCAGGAAATCATTTCCAACGAGCTGCTCGGGATCCGCTTCACCGCGAAAGTGGTGGAGAAGCTGTGCGACACCCTGCGCGGCCAGATGGACGAAGTGCGCCACATCGAAAAGGCGGTGCTGGAGATTTGCGTGAACCGCTGCGGCATGCCGCGCGCCCACTTCATCAAGGTCTTCCCGGGCAACGAAACCAATCTCGCCTGGGTCGACGAGGAAGTCGCGGCCGGCTATCCCTACAGCGCGGTGCTGGGCCGTAACGTGCCGGCCATCAAGGAGCACCAGACCCGCATGATCGGCCTGCAGGCGCGCGTGGCGCTGCCGCTGGCCGACCTGCGCACCATCAACAAGCAGATGGCCGCCGGCGAGAAGCGCGCGCGCCACGCCAAGCGCGAAATGACGGTCGCCAACTTGCGGCTGGTGATTTCGATCGCCAAGAAATACATCAACCGCGGCCTGCAGTTCCTCGACCTGATCCAGGAAGGCAATATCGGCCTGCTGAAGGCGGTCGACAAGTTCGAATACCGGCGCGGCTACAAGTTCTCGACCTATGCGACCTGGTGGATCCGGCAGGCGATCACGCGCTCGATCGCGGACATGGCGCGCACCATCCGCGTGCCGGTGCACATGATCGAGACCATCAACAAGATGAACCGCATCTCGCGCCAGATCATGCAGGAAACCGGCAGCGAGCCGGACCTGGCGACCCTGGCCCTGAAGATGGAAATGCCGGAGAACAAAGTGCGCGAGATCATGAAGATCGCGAAGGAGCCGATCTCGATGGAAACGCCGATGGGCGAGGACGGCGATTCGCAGCTGGGCGACTTCATCGAAGACAACACCACGCTGGCGCCGCTGGATGCGGCCTTGCACGCCTCGATGCGCAACGTGATCAAGGAAGTGCTGGATTCGCTGACCCCGCGCGAAGCGAAGGTGCTGCGCATGCGGTACGGCGTCGAGATGTCGAACGACCATACGCTGGAAGAAGTGGGCAAGCAGTTCGACGTGACGCGCGAGCGGATCCGCCAGATCGAGGCGAAAGCCATGAGCAAGCTGCGCCAGCCCTCGCGCTCGGACAAGCTGAAGACCTTCCTGCACAATAACTGATCGGTCCGCCCCGGTGCAGCGCGCACCGGGGCGGATATTCCAGGCGGCGCGCTGTGCCCCCGATCCAAAAATAGTTCATAATGCCAGCCCCTGCGTTTACCCAACGTTGAATTCTTGATGCGAAGCTGCCCCGTTTTTTTCACGGCGGCGCGTCTCCCCCTTATCGATGCGGAGAACGAGAATGCGATGACATGGTTTCGTCCCGAAGCCAGCTCATCCACCGAGCAGCACCATCACGGGCTGGAAGCGCGCACCTACGCCAAGGCGACCTGGCGCTTGCTGCCTTTCCTTTTGCTGTGCTACGTCGCGGCTTATCTCGACCGCGTTGGCCTGCTGACCGCGATTCCCTACAGCTGCGCGGTGGTCTCCATGCTGTTGATCGCCAGGAGCGCCGATCGCACACGCGAGCGCCGCTGGCATTTCGCCGTCGCCAGCGCCTTGGGCGGCCTGGGCATGTTGCTCAGTACGGTCTATGCGTCGAACGTCGTCTTAGCGATGGCCGCGCTGTCGCTCGGCACCGCGGGCCTGCTGGCCACCATGCCGGTGTTCTGGACCTATCCCAGCGCGATATTGTCCGGTGCCGCGGCGGCGGCCGGTATTGCGATGATCAACTCGATCGGCAATCTGGCCGGTTTCGTGAGCCCATCCATCATCGGCTGGATGAAAGATGTCACGCACAGCACCAACGCGGGCATCTATGTGGTGTCCGGCGCGCTGTTCCTCGGTGCGGTGCTGGCGCTGCTGCAAGCGCGTGAGCTGGTCAATAAATAAGCAAGACAGGCGAGCGCGCCCTGTGCTCGCCTTTATCCGCCGTGGTAGCCCTTTAATATATCGTCCACCGGCTTTTCCGGATCGATGGTGGAGTCGTTGGTGCGCCTCGGCGAATCGAGTTTCCTACTTTCTTCGGCCGCTTTTTCAAGTTTCGCTTTGACGTCTTCCGGCGGTGTGGGATTGGCATTGTTCAGATCCGACATGACAGTTCCTTTTGTCTGGCTGAGCCCATCTTGTTAGGCACTTACCATGCCTGAAAGTTCGCGACACGCCTGAGAATTTTCTTTCCTTGACATCATGACCCGAGGCGCGGCAGAATGCGTAACCGATCGGTCACGCATTTTGGTATCAATGGAAAAAAATCGGGATGTGTACATGGCGATCTCCGATCCTACGCGAAGGGCGATCCTCGATCGCCTGCGCAGCGGTTCGGCGAGCGTCAACACGCTGGCGGCCGGCTTCCACCAAACCCGTCCAGGCATCTCGAAGCACCTCAGAATTCTGCGGGAAAGTGGCTTGGTAAGGGAGCACCGCGTCGGCCGGGAAAGGCTGTATGAGCTGCTCCCGGCTTCTTTGGGCCAGGTCTCCAACTGGCTCGACAGCTATCGCGGATTCTGGCAGACCAGCTTGGGCAACTTGAAGAACTTGATCGAGGACGAATGAGCATGAGTGCAAACGCGCGCGCTTTAGTGGATCTGAATGCGGGAACGATCGTCGCGACGGTGACTATCGACGCGCCGGTGGAGCGGGTGTACCGGGCGCTGGCGAGTCAAGAAGTCACCAAATGGTGGGGCGCCGATGGCTCCTATCGGACCACACGGTGGGAGGCGGATACCCGCGTCGGCGGCGCATGGCGCGCGGAGGGGACTTCAGTGGACCGCGGCACCTTCAGCGTGTATGGCGAATTTTTGGAAGTCGATCCGCCGCACAAACTTAGCCTGAGCTGGAATCATGATTGGGATGATTGTCCGCCCACGACGGTCACCTACCTGCTCGATGCAGTCGATGGCGGCACCAAAGTCACGGTGCACCATACCGGGTTCGGCACCAATAAAACATCCTGCCAGGGCCACGCGAATGGGTGGGAAGCCGTGCTGCAGTGGCTGTCGAATTATGTCCGGGTGAATCGATAATCGGGGGGGCGGGAAACATGATGCGGAAATTTTTTGGGCCTGTATGGCTCTA
>DASRXO010000341.1:0-5378 GCA_035654095.1 Telluria sp. | reverse complement strand
GCGCCGCCAGCGGCAGGCCGACCAGCGCGCCGGCACCGACCAGCGTGGAGAACTCGCGGCCGACCATCAAGGCGATATCGGCGCGGCTGGCGCCGTGTAGCTTACGCATGACGATTTCGCGCGTGCTGCGCTGCACGCTGTAGGCCGACAGCACGTAGATGCCGAACGCCGCCAACCCGATCGCCACGAGGCTCGATAGCGCCAGGATACGCGCCAGGCGAATGTCGCCGGCGTATCGCTCGGTGAGCACCGTTTGCTCGGACCGCAGTTCCAGTATGTCGTTCGGGAAGTAATGACGCCACAGCGGTTCGATACTGCGATAGGCCGCGTCCAGGTTATCCGCCGTGCGTACGGTGACGACCGGGCCGGGTGCGAGGCGGTACATCAACGCTTTCGATGGCTGCTGCAAGCCCTGGTAGCGCAGGTCGGGCGCGATGCCGATGATTGGCACGCGGCCGCCAGGAGGTATTTGGCCGACCGCCGCTTGCGGCGACTCGTAGCCCAAGGCCAGCGCGCCGGCGGCATTGAGTATCACGCCGCTTGTGCCTGTGCCATCGTCGACGTCGCGGGCCGGGTCGTACAGCCGGCCGAATGCGGGTTTGAGCCGGTACAGCTGAAAAAATTCCGGACTGACGTACTTGGCCTCGATCGGCACCTCACGGCCGTCTTTGGCCAGGACGGTGCTGATGATTTTGAAGCCATCCCGCCCGACCGCTTCCGTCATGGCCGCCGCGCCGTCGATGCGCGGCAAGCGGCGCAGCGCGGCGATGAAGGCTTTGGCGGCCGGCTTGCCTTCGGTCCCGTCCGGCAGCTCCAGCACCATCAGGCCGCCCGGATCGAAGCCGGGCGATGCATGGGTGGCGAAATGCGTCTGCCAACTGACGCCCAGCGCAGTGGCGCTGAGCGCGATCGCGGTGGCGAACTGCAGAACGGTGAGCAGGCGCCGCAGCCACAGGCCAGCCGCCGTCTCGCTGTTGCCGCGCCCTGCCAGCGCGGGACCGGGTAGCGCATGCTGCGCCAGCCAGGCCGGATAGGCGCCGGCGCAGACGCCGACCGCCAACCCAAACAATAGCGCCGCGAGACAACGCGCGGGCGTGAACATGCCATCCAGGCGGCGGTTGACCAGGTCGGAGAACTGCGGCAGCAACAGCCAGGCCAGCAGCAGAGCGGCCAGCGCCGCCAACAGCGTGGTCAGCACCGACTCAGTCAGGAACTGGCGCACCAGGCGCGGCGCACCCGCGCCCAACAGCTTGCGGATGCCGATTTCGCGCTGGCGGCGCAACGTGCGCACGGTGGCCAGGTTGACGTAGTTAATCGCGGCCAGCAGCAAGATCAGCACGCCCATTGCCGCCAGGCCGAACACGCTGCTGCGCTGGCCGTGGTTGTCGGCGTCACGGCTGGCAGCCAGGTCGGCATCGAAATACATATCGCGCAGCGCGAGCAGCTTGACGTCCGTGACATTACGCCCGTTGAGCCCGCTGCCCAAGGCACCGTTCTTGAACCGCTGATCCAGCGGCGAGTTGTTGGTCGCCTGCTGCAGCAGAGGGACCAGCGCCGCGGGCGCCACCCCGGGCCGCAGTTTCAGATAGACCGCGGCGCGGCTCCATTTGGCGAAGGCCGACTTGCGGTCTGCTTCCGGCCAGGCGCTGCCGCTCGATCCGACCAGCGCTTCATATTGTTGCGTGCTGTTGGCCGGCGGATCGGGCAGCAGTGCCCGTACCTGCAAGGTAGCGTCGCCGGCCTTGACGATCTGGCCCAGCGGCCGCGCCGCGCCAAACAGCTTGTGCGCTGCACTCTGCGTCAGCGCCAGTCCGTCCGGCTGCGTCAGCGCGGCATGCAGATCGCCTTCCAGCGGTCGGATGCCGAACAGCGCCTGGAACGCCGGATCGACGGCTTGCAGGCTGATCGCATGCAGTCGCTCGCCGCTGCGCAGCGGCACATCGAGATTCTTGACGATGCTCGCCTCCTGTACCATGCCGCTATCGATTGCAATGTCGCGCAGCGGCAGATAGGCATTGATCTGCCATTCAGGGCGGGGGAAGACGTTGATGCGCTGCTTGACGGCGAACACGCGATCGTTGTCCGGAACGTGGCTGTCGTAGTCCAGGCAGTAGCCGACATAGCCGAACAGCAGGAAGCAGGCCGCAAAGCCGATCGCCAGGCCGCCGGTGACGACCGCGGAGTAGGCCGGCTGCTGGATCAGCAGACGCCAGCCGATGCGAAAATCGCGCAGGTTCATGGGTGCTGTCCTGTCGCTCAAGCGGCTTGCAGCGCGTCGACCATGATGCGGCCGTCGAGCAGCTTCAGGGTGCGCGACGCCTGCGCCGCATGGTCCGGTGAATGGGTCACCATCACCACCGTCGTGCCTTCCGCATTGATGGTGCGCAGCAGGCGCATCACCTCGTCGCCGTGGGCCGTGTCCAGGTTTCCGGTCGGCTCGTCGGCCAGCAGTACGGCGGGGCCGGCCACCAGCGCGCGCGCGATCGCCACCCGCTGCTGCTGGCCGCCGGACAGCTGGGAGGGACGATGCGCTGCGCGATGGCCCACGCCCAGCTTGTCCAGCATCGCCGTCACGCGCTCGCGCCGTTCGCGCGCCGGTGTGCCGTTATATTCGAGCGCCAGTTCCACGTTCTCGAACACCGTCAGTTCTTCGATCAAGTTGAAGCTCTGGAAGATGAAGCCGATGCGGCCGCGCCGCAGGCGATTCAGTTTGGCTTCGCTCCAGCCAGCCACGTTCTGGCCTTCGAACCAGTACTCGCCCGCGTTCGGCACGTCCAGCAGGCCCAGTATTCCCAGCATGGTCGACTTGCCGCAGCCGGACGGCCCGGTGATGGCGACATATTCGCCCGCTTCGATCTCCAGATCGATGCGGTCCAGGGCGGTGGTCTGGATTTCTCCAGCCTGATGGATCTTGCTGATGCCGACGAATTTGAGCATGCACATTCCCTTTGTGTAGTCGTTGCGTGAATTTACTGCGTAATGTGAAGCCTGGGTGAATTTCCGTAGGCGGCATAACTGGACAGGATCACCTTGTCGCCGACCGCCAGCCCTTCCAGCACTTCGATCTGGCTGTTGTTGCGGCGACCGATGCGCAGCGTGCGCCGCTGCGCCTGGTCTCCCGCGGCATCCAGCACGTAGACCCAGGCGCCGCCGGTGTCGTTGATGAAAGCGCCGTTCGGCAACAGCAGCGCGGCCGCCGGCTCGCCCAGCGTGATGCGCGCGTCCAGGCCCTGGCCGGGATTGAGCACCGGCGGTTGGCTTGCGGTGAAACCCAGTTCGACGGTGAAGCGGCCCTCCTTGATCTGCGGGTAGATCGTGCGGATGTCCGCGCCGTAAGTGCGTTCATCCTGTGTGACGCTGCCGTGGCGGCCAACCGCCATGCGGTTCAGGTAATACTCGTCCACGCTGGCCGACAGCTTGTAGCGCACCGGATCGTCGATGCGGCCGATGTTTCTTCCACTGGCGATGGACTCGCCGACCTGCAGGCGGAAATCGGTCAAGCGCCCTTCCACGGGCGCACGCACGGCAAGCGCTTCGACGGTGGCGCTGACCAGCTGCAGCCCGGCGCTGAGGCCGCGTATCGCAGTTTCCAGCTGCTGCACGGCATTGCGCCGCACGCCGGCTTCGGTGCCCGACGCACGCTGCTCCTGCGCCAGCGCGCGTTGCTGCTGCTGGAGTTTGTCGTTCGATTCTTCCAGCGCGACTGCAGAGATGTAGCCTTGCGCCGCCAGGCGCAGGTTGCGTTCGTGCTGCTTGCGTACCTGCTCGAGTTGGAATTCGAGGTCGTCCAGGCGGCGCTGGTGATCACTGGCGCTCGACTCCTGCGCCACGCGCAGGTTGGACAGGTTGGAGATCTGTTGTGCATGTTCGGCCTGGCGTGCCAGCAGTTCCAGGTTGCGCTGCGGGTTGAAGATGCGGAATAGAAGTTGGCCCTTTTTGACCAGCGCCCCATCGACGGCAAAGATTTCTTCCACGCGGCCCGATTCGACGGCGTCCAGCATCACGGAATGGAGCGGCTCGGCGCTGGCGCGGACCACGATGTCGTCGACGAAGACGCCGCGCGCCAGCTGGCCTATGCGCAGATCGGCCCCGTCAATTTGCAGGCCGCGCGGCATCCAGGACCATAGCGCATATCCAGCCGCCGTCAGCGCGAGCAACGCCGCGAGCATGACGGCGACAGCCCTGCCGCGCCGTCTCGGCACGATGCTATCCATCGCCGCGCCGCTCGATGGCAAGTGTGGAACCGCTGCGGTCATATCTTTTTTGGATGTGGCGGATCTGTGCATACGGCTTATGCAGCAAGAGCTGTGCCAGCATCGCACCGCGCGAATAGCCGCTGTTACGGCGTGATTTTTCGACCAGTGTTCATTTCCGAACAGAAGTCAGTGTTCGGGAATGAACACTGGCGGCGCCTGTTGAAAAACAGTGTCTCCCGCGGCGATCCGCAGGGCGCTTGCTGCTGCTAGAATGCATCACGATTCGATCTCCGTAACCTGGCACCGATGGCCGATTTAGCTGCATACGTCCTGATACTCGATGACGACGTCGACGTCGCCTGTGCCGCACAATTGCTGCTGCGGCGGCGCTACGGCCGCGTCGCTAAACTGCTGGATCCGTCGGGCTTGCCTGCGCTGCTCGCGCAAGGTGTGCCGGACGTTGTGCTGCTGGATCTGAATTTCACGCGCGGTTCGACCGACGGTGCGGAGGGCCTGGCGCTACTTGATCTGCTGCGCGCGCTGGCGCGTCCGCCGGCGATCATCGCCATGACTGCGTATGCCGATGTCCCCTTGGCGGTGGAGGCGCTCAAGCGCGGTGCCGGCGATTTCATTACCAAACCCTGGGACAACGCACGGCTGGTGGCGGCGGTCGATCAGGCACTGGTCCGGCGCGCCGTGCACGGGCCGTCCGCCGCGGGGTCTGACTTGATGGGCGATTCGTCGGCCATGCGTGAGTTGCGGGCCTTGATCGCCAGCGTCGCGCCGACCGAGGCGAACGTCATGGTGTTAGGCGAGAACGGCGTCGGCAAGGAACTGGTAGCGCGCGCGATCCATGCGATGTCGCGCCGCGCGGCGGGCACCTTGCTTGCCGTGGACATGGGCGCGCTGCCGGAATCGACATTTGAGAGCGAATTGTTTGGTCATCGCAAAGGATCGTTCACGGATGCGAAGGCCGACCGGGCCGGGCGCTTCCAGGCCGCCCGCGGCGGATCGCTGTTTTTGGATGAGATCGGCAATATGCCGCTGACGGCGCAGGCCAAGCTGCTGACGGCGCTGGAACGGCGCGAGGTCACACCGCTGGGCGCCGACAGGCCCGAGGCTATCGATGTGCGCATCATCAGCGCTACCAATCTGGACGAGGCCCGGCTGTTCGACCCTGCC
>DASRXO010000340.1:0-2793 GCA_035654095.1 Telluria sp. | reverse complement strand
TACTTGATCGACAGGTTGCCCGAGATCATATTGATGATCGAGGCCGGCACGAAGAAAGGCGAAATGCGGCGCGGGCCGCGCTTGTCGTACTCTTCCTTGGTCTCTTCGATCAGCGGCAAGCCGCCGATGCCGGAACCGACGATCACGCCGATGCGGTCGGCATTGGCGTCGGTGACGACCAGGCCGGAGTCCTGCAGCGCCTGGATCCCGGCCGCCATGCCGAAATGGATAAAGCTATCCATATGCCGGGCTTCCTTGGCGGGGATGTAATCCTCGATGTTGAAACCCTTGACCTCGCCCGCAAACTGGGTCGAAAACGGCTGCGCGTCGAATTTGGTGATGTTGGCGATGCCCGACTTGCCGGCCAGCGCCGCGCTCCACGTCTCGGCAATGGTGTTGCCGATCGGTGACACGCAGCCCAGGCCGGTGATGACGACACGACGGTTTCGTGAACGGCTCAAGCGATTCTCCCGGATGCAATCAGACGCAAAAACTTAAGCCTTGACGTGCGCCGTAGCGTAGTCGATCGCCTGTTTCACGGTCGTGATCTTTTCCGCTTGCTCGTCCGGGATTTCCATTTCGAATTCGTCTTCCAGTGCCATCACCAGTTCGACGGTGTCGAGCGAATCCGCGCCGAGGTCGTCAACGAAGGAGGATTCGATTTTGATGTCTACCTCTGCAACGCCCAGTTGCTCAGCGACGATTTTTTTAACGCGTTGTTCGATATCCGACATGTTATGGCTCCATTGTGTGTGTTACGGAAAGTGCGCGCATTTTATCAGGTTTGCGCGGTGGTAAACGAATTTCGGCGTGCGACGCTAACGCTACCGAAACTACTGCTAAAAGATGAGAATATGCCGGAAATGGGCTGAGCGCCCCCGCCACATGCGCCCGATTCCGAGCAAATTCAACATCAATTCATAAACATGCCGCCGTTCACGTGCAGCTCGGCGCCCGTGATGTAGGCGGCCTGGGGACTGGCCAGGAACGCCACCGCGTGGGCGATGTCTTCCGGCGCGCCCAAACGCGCCAGCGGAATCTGGGTCAGCAAGGCGGCGTGCTGCTCCGCGCTCAGGGCCTTGGTCATGTCGGTATCGATGAAGCCGGGGGCGACGCAGTTGACCGTGATGTTGCGGCTGCCGATCTCGCGCGCCAGCGCCCGGCTCATGCCCGCCACGCCCGCCTTGGCGGCCGCGTAATTCATCTGGCCGGGGTTGCCCGACGATCCTACCACCGACGTGATGTTAATAATACGCCCATGTTTGGCTTTCATCATGCCGCGCAGGACGGCGCGCGACAGGCGGCCGACCGCGCTCAGGTTGGTGGCGATCACGCTGTCCCACTCCTCGTCCTTCATGCGCATGGCCAGCTGGTCCTGGGTGATGCCGGCGTTGTTGACCAGAATCGACAGGCTGCCGTAGCTTTTCTGTACCGCGTCGACCGCGGCGGCGCAGCCGGCCGCGTCGGTGACGTTCAGCACCAGGCCCTTGCCGCCGAACTCTTGCAGGTAGCCGGAGATGGCGGCGGCGCCCGCTTCGGTGGTGGCGGTGCCGACCACGGTGGCGCCTTGGCGCGCCAGTTCGAGGGCGATGGCTTGGCCGATCCCGCGCGATGCGCCGGTGACCAGGGCGACTTGATTTTCCAGGTTCATGCTTGTCCTTGTACGCTAGTCTTGTGGTGAGAGCTTATTGCCTGGATGCGTCCAGCACCCGCTCGAGCGAGGCCTGGTCGACGATGGCGTCGCCGGCCAGCCGCGCATCGATGCGCTTGGCCATGCCGATCAGTACCTTGCTGGGCGCGCACTCGATCACCTGGGTGATGCCGTCGGCCGCCATTTTCTGCATGGTTTCGACCCAGCGCACCGGGCTGGCGGCCTGGCGCACCAGCGCCTCCTTGATGCCGGCCGGATCGTTCAGGATAGCCACGTCGACGTTATTGATCAAGCCGATCTTGGGCACGCCGAACTCGATCCCGGCCATGTAGGCGCGCAGGCGGTCCGACGCCGGCTTCAGCAGCGAGGAATGGAACGGCGCCGACACCGCCAGCTTCATGGCGCGCTTGGCGCCCTTGGCCTTGGCCAGCTCGCACGCGCGGTCGACCGCCGCGGTATGGCCGGCGATCACGATCTGGGTCGGTTCGTTGAAGTTGACGGGTTCCAGCACGCTGCCCGGCTGCGCCGCGGCGGCCTCCGCGCACAGCGCGCGCACCGCGTCCGCGTCGAGGCCGAGGATCACGGCCATGCCGCCCTGCCCGACCGGCACCGCCTCCTGCATCGCCTGGGCGCGGAAGCGCACCAGCGGCACCGCGTCCTTGAACGTGATCACGCCGGCCGCCACCAGCGCCGAATACTCGCCGAGGCTGTGGCCGGCCACCACCGTCGGCGGCGCGCCGCCGGCCGCGATCCAGGCGCGGTACACGGCCACCGCCGCGGTCAGCATCACCGGCTGGGTATTGGTGGTCAGGTCGAGGTCTTCCTTCGGGCCATCGGCGATCAGCCTGCCGAGGTTGAGGCCGAGTGCGTCGGACGCTTCGGCCAGGGTCTGGTCGACCACCGGGTTGCCGGCGAAGCCGCCCAGCATGCCGACCGCTTGCGAGCCCTGGCCCGGAAATACGAATGCGAAATTTGTCATGAGGTCTGTTCTTCCAATCAAGGGTTACATGCGCACCAGGATCGCGCCCCAGGTGAAGCCGCCGCCCACGCCTTCCATCAACACGTTGTGGCCCGGCTTGACGCGGCCGTCGCGCACCGCGATGTCGAGCGCCAGCGGGATCGAGGCGGCCGAGGTGTTGCCA
>DASRXO010000339.1:0-2270 GCA_035654095.1 Telluria sp. | reverse complement strand
GATGTGGCTCGAGATGCGCCAGAACGCCAGCGCCATCAGCGGGAACGGCAGCAGCGCGATCGCGGCCAGCCGCCAGTCCACGCCCAGCATCATGATCCCCAACACCATCACCAGCGTGAGGGTGCCGTCGAAGCCGGCCAGCATCGCTTCGCCGGCCGCCATCTCGATGGCGTCGGTGTCGTTCGTGGCGAGCGCCATCAGGTCGCCGGTGCGCTGCTTCTGGTAGAACGCCGGGCCCTGCGCCGACAGCCGCGCGTAGAAGCGGGTACGCAGCTCGACACCCAATTGGTAGGCGGCGGCGAACAGGCGCAAGCGCCAGCCCACCCGCAGCACGTAGATCGCCACGCCGAGCGCAAGCAATTGCGCAATCTGCACCAGCAACTGGCGATTGTCGAGGCGGTGCGCGGCAAGGCCGTCGATCATGAAGCCGATCTTGCGCGGCACCCAGACCGTGCAGGCGGCCACCCCGATCAGCATCAGCGCCGACGCCACGTAAGAACGCCAATGGCTGCGCACGAAGCGGCCAATCAGCCTTGATAAACTCATTTACTATCCCTGCGCTATACGCCCGGTAAACAATTAGCGGGCCGAAGCCCGCTAATTTACTACCTTTGGGGTGCCGGCGCATGCGGCGGCGCACTACTTTTTCTTATCCAACAGCTCGGCGGCGGGGAAGGGCGCGGGCTTGGCGACGGCCTTCTTCGCGGCCTTGGCAATCGGCTTGACCTTGGCCACCGCACGCGCGGCGGCGGCCGGCGCTGCGACCGTAGCGGCCGCGGCAAGCGGCGCGGGCGCCGGGGCAGGGGCCGGGACCGCGACGGGCGCAGCCAGGGCCGCCGGCGCAGCCTTGGCCGCCACCACAGGGGCGGGCGGCTTGATCAAGTCCGCCTGCATACTGCTGGCGATGCTGAACAGCTGGCGGCCATAAGCGAGCAGGCTGTCGAAATAGTCCTGGGACTGGTGGGTGAGCGAGAACAGGTCGCGCGGGTCGGCGATGCCAGCCCACTGGCGCAGCGCGGCCGCCGATTTCTCGACCGACGCACGCGAGGCGCTCATGTTCAGGGCGATGATTTTTTCCGCGCTCTCGACGGTCTTGCTGCTCAGGCTGCGCATGAAGGCGAGCTGGGCTTCGACCTGCGAGTGGCGGGCCGCGGAAAACTGTTCGGAAAATGAAGTCATCGGGTATCCTTGTGAAGGTTTATGACGCGCTGCAATATTGCTTAGTTTATCCACGAATCATTGCCTTGAAAAGAAGAATTTTCCGATATCGTTGCGCATAAATCTTGCATTGCAGCATCACCGTCGTGGCCGGCCGTTATACAATCACCGGGTCCCGGCCACCAGGAGCGTCAGATGGATCTTGTCATTCGCAATGCCAGCCTGCCCGACGGCCGGCGCCAGGTCGACATCGCCATCGACCAGGGCCGCATCGCCGCGCTCGGCCCGCAACTGCCGCTGCAGGGCGCGCGCGAAATCGATGCCGAGGGCGACCTCGTCACGCCGCCCTTCGTCGACGCGCATTTCCACATGGACGCCACGCTGAGTATCGGCCTGCCGCGCGTCAACCAGTCCGGCACCCTGCTCGAGGGCATCGCGCTGTGGGGCGAGCTGAAGCCGACCCTGACGCAGGAAGCCCTGGTCGAGCGCGCGCTCCAGTACTGCGACTGGGCGGTGGCGCGCGGCCTGCTGGCGATCCGCTCGCACGTCGACATCTGCGACGACCGCCTGCTGGCGGTCGAAGCCCTGCTCGAGGTGCGGCGCCGCGTCGCGCCCTACCTCGACCTGCAGCTGGTGGCCTTTCCCCAGGACGGCCTGCTGCGCAGCCCGAGCGCCTTCGCCAACCTCAAGCGCGCGGTGGCGATGGGGGTGGACGTGGTCGGCGGCATCCCCCATTTCGAGCGCACCATGGCCGACGGCGCGGCCTCGGTGCGCCTGCTGTGCGAGTTCGCGGCCGGCAAGGGCCTGCGCGTGGACATGCATTGCGACGAGTCGGACGACCCGCTGTCGCGCCACATCGAAACCCTGGCCAGCGAAGCCCAGCGCCTCGGCTTGCAGGGCAGGGTGGCCGGCTCGCACCTGACCTCGATGCATTCGATGGACAACTACTATGTAAGCAAGCTGCTGCCCCTGATCCGCGAGGCCGGCGTGGCGGCGATCGCCAACCCGCTGATCAACATCACCTTGCAGGGCCGCCACGACAGCTACCCCAAGCGGCGCGGCATGACCCGGGTGCCGGAGTTGATCGCGGCCGGCGTCGACGTCGCCTTCGG
>DASRXO010000338.1:0-2228 GCA_035654095.1 Telluria sp. | reverse complement strand
CGTGGCGGCATTGGCGGCCACCAGCCCATCGACCGCCGCGTTGTCGGCATTGACCTCCTGGCCGTAAATGACGATCGCTTGCGACACGGCGTTGTAGATCTGGGCGTTGAGCAGTGCGTTGTTGTAGGCCGTCAGCGAATTGTTGTTGCGCGCAACAGCGCTGTTGTAGTCCTGCAGGGCATGGTTGTAAGCTTCGACGATGGCGCCACCCTGGGCATTGAGGCTCGACGTTGCACTGCTGACTTCGGCGGAGAAGCCGGTGCGCCCTGGTGCATGCCCGCCATAGAGCTCACCCAAGGCATCGCCATAAAACGCGGACGCGTTGTACAGCCAGTCCGAGGTGGATCCGTTTTGCACCCACCAGTCGAGCTCGAATTGCGCCGGCGAGCGATGCAACAAGGTCGAATACAAGCCGGAAAAGAAGCTGGCGAGACTCGAAGGGCCACCGGCCAGGTTCAGTACCAACTGATCCATGGTCGTCCGGCCGGCCTCCAGGTCGGCTAGGACCGACGCGTATGTTCCCAAACCGGGGGACTGGTTGAATGCCACATACAGTTGGATCAGACTGCCAGCGCTCGCCATAACATGGTTGGCGCTGTCGGCCGCTGCGCTGGCGGCGATCACTGGGGCAGTCTTCTGGCTCAGATTGGTCGCAGCGCTGTTTTTTTCCGCCAATGCCGCAGCCACGGCATCTGCCGCCGCGGCGGAGCCGGAGCTAATCTGGCCGAGCGCATTGTTGATGCGCTGGTCGGCCTGCGCCTTGAGCTGCAATTCCCCGACGTTCTGTACAGTGTGGTTGAAGAATGAGTCCAGGATGCCCGCAACGACGGCACCTTTGCTCATGCCACTATTGAGTTGGTCGACAAAGAACATGTCGCCAGCCGCCAATGGGCGGCCCAGCATTTGCAGATAGACTTGATTGACGAAGGCCTGCGCCGTGCTCGCCTGCTGGAACAGCGCTAGTCCCTCGCTCGATTGCAACATTTGGGTGGCGATCTCGGCCAGGCCAGCACCACCGGCGCGCAGGTTGGCCCAGATCGCCAGGCCCGGCACGTCGATCGGATAGGCCTGTCCCGGTCCGCGATTGAGCACGCCTACGTACAGGCGCGCGACATCGAGCACGCCTTGGGTCAGTCCGCCGGCGTTGGCAATGGCCGAGGCGACGGCCGCAGCGGCGCTGGCGGCGGCCGCCGCCTTCAAGTCCGCCGCGCGGGCGTTGTCAATCGCCGTGGTGGCCGCTGCCGCCGACTGGATGACGATGCTGTCGAGCGTTCCCAAGGCCGACGCCACTTTCTGGTCGAAGGCGTTGAGCAACGCCAGTTCGGATGTCTTGTTGGGGTTGTTGTTGTCGAGCGCATCCTGGGTGTTGAGGAAAGAATTGAGGAAATTGACCGCGACCGTGCCGCGCTGGGCAAGGCCGGTGGCTTGCGTCAGCCAATACGCCAGGCCGGGGCCATCCGGCTCGCGGCCCAGGATCTGGTGGAACAACTGGGTCACGAAGCCGGTCGCGTCCCAGGTCGGCGCGAAGATCGTGCCCCCTTCGGCCGACTCGATCATCCCCTGTGCCACGTCAGCCAGGCTGGCGCCCGCCGTCATCCGATCGACGAAGTAGTTCAGGCCGGGCAGATCGATGAGGGGTTTGCCCGGTTCGTTGCGCTGCAGCAGGCCAACGTACAGCTGCGCGAGGCCGAGGATAATGGCGGCTGTCGGGCCGGATGCCGAAGCGCCGGCAGCGAGCGCGGCGGCGGTCGCCTGGCTCGCCGCCGCCAGACCTGCACTGGTCAGGGCCGCCGCCGCGTCGGCGGCAAGCTTGAGGGTAGCCGTCGCGGCGGCATTGATGGCTTGCAAGCTGGCACGCGCGTTCATCAGCGCGGCGCTGAAGTCCGCTCCGGAACTGACATCGGCGAACAGGGCCCGGGCGACGGTCACGTCGTTGCCGTCCATGTCGACGGCAAAGGTCACGCCGACCGCCGCACGCGCATTGAACCTGGCCTGCGGTTCCAGCCGGGCCACGTTCGTGCCCGCATACTCGACCAGCCCATTGATGATGTTGATGGCCACCTGGGCACGCGAGTTGGTAGCCAGCTGACCAACGAAGCCGGCAATGTCGCCATTGATATCGGTCTGGCCGAGCGTCGCAGTATAGAGGCGCTGGACAAATGCAGTGTCCGACAGTGAGCTCAGGCTGGTTCCCGCTTCGGTCCCGGTCATCAGGTCGGCTGCCACTT
>DASRXO010000337.1:0-4415 GCA_035654095.1 Telluria sp. | reverse complement strand
CAAGTTCTTTGTACGTTGGCGTACCGAAGCGCCATCCGCGTTTCGGGCATGATGCTCCCATGCACCCTGCTCTGCCGCCCGCCTGTGACCGTTCGATGGCCGAAGCCTCATCGCCGGCGGCATCGGCGCGCGCGCCGGCGGCCAGCCGTCCACGCTTCGTGCTCGCCACCACCATCCTCGCATCGAGCCTGGCCTTCGTCGACGGCTCGGTCGTCAATGTCGGCTTGCCTGCGATCGGGCGCAGCCTCGGTGCGGGCGGCGCGGGCTTGTCGTGGATCGTGAATGGCTATCTGCTGCCGCTGAGCGCCTTGCTGCTGCTGGGCGGCGCGGCCGGCGACCGTTTCGGCCGCCGCCGTCTGCTCATGCTCGGCGTCGGCCTGTTTGCCCTGGCCTCGCTGCTGTGCGCCGGCGCGCCCAATCTCGCTTGGCTGATCGCGGGACGGGTGCTGCAAGGGATAGGCGCGGCGATGCTGATGCCGAACAGCCTGGCGATCCTGGGCGCGAGTTTTAGCGGCGAGGCGCGCGGCCGTGCGATCGGTATCTGGGCGGCGGTCGGGGCGGCGGCCGGGGCGGTCGCGCCGCTGATCGGCGGCTGGCTGATCGACGTGGCGGGCTGGCGCACCATCTTCCTGATCAACCTGCCCATCGCGGCGCTCGCGCTGTATCTCGGCAGCCGGTGCCTGCATGACGAACCCAATCCGTCGCAGCCCGCGCTCGACGTCAGCGGCGCGACGCTTGCCAGCGCGGGGCTCGCGAGCGTGACCTGGGGCTTGACGGCGGCATCCGGAACCAAGGGCATGGGCTGGACCGCGGCCATCGCGATCGCCATCGGTATCGCCTGCCTGCTCGGTTTTCTGGCCGTCGAAAAACGCACCGGCGACAAGGCGATGCTGCCGCTCGCGCTGTTCGCCTCGCGCAGCTTCGTGGGGCTCAACCTGCTGACCTTCTTGCTGTATGGCGCGCTCGGTGCCTTGCTGGTCCTGGTGCCGTTCGTGCTGATCGAGCTTGACGGCTACTCGGCGACCGGGGCCGGTGCGGCCCTGCTCCCCCTGCCGATCGTGATTGCGCTTGCCTCGCCGACGATGGGCCGCATCGCGGGCAAGATCGGACCGCGCCTGCCGCTCACGCTCGGCCCCGCCATCGCCGCCGCAGGCTTCCTGCTCGCCTTGCGCATCGGCGGCGGCAGCTACTGGACCACAACGCTGCCGGCCATGCTGGTCATCGCGTTGGGGATGGCGGGCGCGGTGGCGCCGCTGACGACCGCCGTCCTGACCTCGGTCGAACCCCGGCATACCGGCGTCGCTTCGGGCTTCAACAGCGCTGTCGCACGCACCGGGGGTTTGATTGCCACCGCCCTGCTGGGAGCGGCGCTGTCGGCGCACGGCGCCACGCTGCTGGCCGATTTCAGGATCGCGGCGGTCACCGCGGCCGCGGCGGCGGCAGCGTCGGGCGTCAGTGCCTTCCTGTGGCTGAAAGGTTCCCAGGCCAGGGCGGGAGAGCCCGCCGCATGACAACCGCCCGGGAATAGCGGCTCGGGTCTCAGGCGCTGGTACTGACGACGTTGCCCGACGACGGTGCGCCCTGCATGTCTTGCGACAGGTTCTGCAGGAAGGTGCTCAGGCTGGCGCTACCGGTGGCGCCGCCATTCGCCGCGACCAGGTTGTCGAACGCGGTTTGCAGCGTGGAGTTGGCGTCGCTGGTCCCGCTGGTGTCGCTGGATGTCGTACCGCTGTTCAGGTTCTGGATCAGCTGCTGCAATCCGCCTTCCATCTTGCCGCCGCCTCCACCGCCGTGATGATGATGGCCGCCCACTTTAGGAGCGCCATCGCTGCTGCCGCCGCTCCCGGCGGCGCCGTTGCTGCTGTTCTGCGCGTGCAGTGCGCCGAACAGCGCGCTGGCGAATGCCTGCGCGGCCTGCGTCGGGTCCTGGGTGGTGCTGCTGCTCGCGTCGCTCGTACTCGCGCTGCTGGTGGTGGTCGGCGTAACGCCGATCTGGGTCAGCGCCTGGCTGATCGCGTTGGCAAAGCGGCTGTTGGAACTGCCGACGGCGCCGACGCTGCTCGAACCCGTGCCGCTCTCGGTATCCGAGCCGCTGCCCGAAATGGAAGGCAGGGTTGGATACAGTAGCTGTGTAACTGCTGAATTATTAATGCTATCGATGGCCATCATCGGCTCCTTTGGGAATGACTACATGAACGTAAATTGAAGGACATACTTTTCCCATTCTGTTTTGTGACGTGGCTTGATAAGGCCGGGTACGTGAGCGGATGTGGCCGATCCTGGATACTGGCGCGATGGGTTGAAGCCGCAAGTCTAGCGGCGGCAGGCGACGCCCGATGTGGTGATCAGGAAGGCAATTTACAGCCAACTCGTTGGATGTTTACAGTGCGCAGGGCTCGCGGCGCATGGCGTGCGCCGCGCTTGCCCGGCCAGCTCGTACAATCCCGAGAACGGAGCCGCACGATGACAACTTCCACGCAACCATGGCCGGACTTGCCCTTCGCGGCGTGGCAGGACACGTGCGCCACGCTGCAGATGTGGATGCAGATGGTCGGGAAGATCCGCCTCGCGCAGACGCCCTGGACCAACCACTCCTGGCACGTGACCTTGTACCTCACTGCGCGCGGCTTGACGACGTCGCCGATCCCTTACGGCACACGCGTGTTCCAAATCGACTTCGACTTCATCGACCATCAGTTGCGCATCCAGACCAGTGACGCGATGAGCAGGACGATGGCCTTGCGCCCGCGCGCGGTTGCCGACTTTTACGTGCAGCTGTTCGCGCATCTGGCCGATCTCGGCCTCGACATCAAGATTCACGCAACGCCGAATGAAGTCGTCGACGCGATTCCGTTCGCGCAGGACCGCGTCCATACAGCCTACGATGCGGATTACGCCAACCGGTTCTGGCGCGTCCTGGTGCAGGCCGACCGCGTGTTCAAGCAATTCCGCGCCGGCTACACGGGCAAGAGCAGTCCGGTGCATTTTTTCTGGGGCGCGATGGACCTCGCGGTAACGCGATTTTCCGGACGCCGCGCGCCCCCGCATCCGGGCGGCATTCCCCATTGCCCGGATTGGGTCATCCGCGAGGCTTACTCGCAGGAGGTCAGCAGCTGCGGATTTTGGCCGGGCAGCGCGGCGATGCCGGCGCCCGTGTTCTACTCGTATGCCTACCCCGCGCCGCCCGGATTCGATGCCGCGCGCGTGCGGCCCGACGAGGCCCGCTACGACACGGCGCTCGGCGAATTCCTCCTGCCGTATGAGGTGGTGCGCCAATCGCCATCGCCCGACACGGTGCTGCTCGAATTTTTGACCAGCACTTACGACACGGCCGCGGACCTGGGGAAGTGGGATAACTAACGCGCCTCCGCGGGCCCGGCTGTGCTATGCTCTAGGGTTCCCCGCATTCCGCAACGCCTAGCCTGCCCCGCGCGCCATGAAAAAAACCCTCTACGGTATCCCCAACTGCGACACGGTCAAGAAAGCCCGCACCTGGCTCGCCGCGCAAGCGCAGGACGTCGATTTCCACGACTTCAAGAAGCAGGGCCTCGAGCGCGCCACGGTCGAAGCCTGGCTCAAGGACGTCGACTGGGAGCTGCTGGTCAACCGCAAAGGCACGACCTGGCGCGGCCTGCCCGAGGCGCGCAAGGCGGCCGTCACCGACGCCGCCAGCGCGGTCGAGCTGATGCTCGAATTCCCGTCCGTGATCAAGCGCCCTGTACTGCAAGGCGCAGGTAAAATCAGGGTGGGCTTTTCCGACGCCCAATACCGCGAGATTTTCACATGACGCCATCGCGCACCCTCGCGCTGACCGAAGAGCTGATCGCCCTGTCCTCGGTCACGCCGGCCGACATGGGCTGCCAGCAGCGCCTCCAGGCCCTGCTCGCGCCGCTCGGCTTCGTGTGCGAGACCATCGAATCGAACGGCGTCACCAACCTGTGGGCGCGCAAGGGCACGGCCGCGCCGCTGTTCGTGTTCGCCGGCCATACCGACGTGGTGCCCACCGGCCCGGTCGAACAGTGGCAGTCGCAGCCCTTCATCCCGACCCATCGCGACGGCAAACTGTATGGCCGCGGCGTGGCCGACATGAAGACCTCGATCGCCGCGATGGTGGTGGCCTGCGAAGAATTCCTCGCCGCCCATCCGCACCACAAAGGCTCGATCGCCTTCCTGATCACCAGCGACGAGGAAGGTCCGGCCACCGACGGCACCGTCATCGTTTGCAATCGCTTGCAGGAGCGCGGCGAGAGCATCGATTTCTGCCTGGTCGGCGAGCCGACTTCGGCCCACATCCTGGGCGACATGATCAAGAACGGGCGCCGCGGTTCGCTGTCCGGCAAGCTGGCGATCAAAGGGGTGCAGGGCCACATCGCCTACCCGCAGCTGGCGCGCAACCCGATCCACCAGGCCGCGCC
>DASRXO010000336.1:0-3787 GCA_035654095.1 Telluria sp. | reverse complement strand
CCCGGTCGACCTGTCGCTCAAGTCCGGCTGGTACGTCGATTTCAACAAGAACGCCGGCGAGCGCGTCAACCTCGACCCGAAAGTGGTGTCCGGCGGGCTCAACGTGGTGACCAACATCCCGAGTTCGTCCTCGGCCTGTTCGGTGGGTGGCTCGAGCAATGTGTACCAGCTCGATGTGTGCACCGGCGCCGCGCTCGATCCGAGCAAGCAGGCCGGCCAGACCCTGTCGACGACGTCGGCGGCGGTCGGCTTCATCATCATCCGTCTGCCGTCGGGCGCGCTGAAGATGGTGACCACCACCGCCGACGGCAGCACCATCACCTCGGGCGTGACGGCGGCCCACTCGCGCGGCGCAAGCAAGGTGGGCTGGCGCCGGATCAAGAACTAGTTCACACGAAAAGGCGCGGAATCGGTAAAATCGAGGGTTTTCTTGCTAGGGCCAGCGATGGGCTCGAATATGGCCAACGATACCGAAATTTCCGCGTCGGAATTGCCCGACAACACCGACAACATTGACGTTCCGGCCACCAGGCCGGCCGCGGCGATCGCGCGCGAAGTGGCGCGCCGCCGCACCTTCGGCATCATCTCGCACCCGGACGCCGGCAAGACCACGCTGACCGAAAAGCTGCTGCTGTTCTCGGGCGCGATCCAGATGGCCGGCACGGTCAAGGCGCGCAAGAGCGGCCGCCACGCGACCTCCGACTGGATGGAGATCGAAAAGCAGCGCGGCATCTCGGTGGCCTCGTCGGTGATGCAGTTCGAGCACCGCGACCACGTGATCAACCTGCTCGACACCCCGGGCCACCAGGACTTTTCGGAAGACACCTACCGGGTGCTGACCGCGGTCGACTCGGCCCTGATGGTGATCGACGCGGCCAAGGGCGTGGAGGCGCAGACCATCAAGCTGCTGGCGGTCTGCCGCATGCGCAACACCCCGATCGTCACCTTCATGAACAAGATGGACCGCGAAACCCGCGATCCGCTCGAGCTGCTCGACGAACTCGAATCGGTACTCAAGATCCAGTGCGCGCCGGTGACCTGGCCTATCGGCATGGGCAAGAACTTCCGCGGCGTGTACCACCTGCTGCGCGACGAGATCATGCTGTTCAAGGCCGGCGAAGAAAAGGCCGACGGCGCCTTCGAGATCGTCAAGGGCATCGACAACCCGCGCCTGTCCGAGATGTTCCCGCTCGAGATCGAGCAGCTGAAAATGGAAGTGGAGCTGGTGCACGGCGCCTCGCATCCGTTCGACCTCGAACAGTTCCTGGCGGGCGTGCAGACCCCTGTGTTCTTCGGCTCGGCGATCAACAACTTCGGCGTGCGCGAGATCCTGTCGGCGCTGGTCGACTGGGCGCCGGCCCCGCGCCCGCGCGACGCCACGCTGCGCGTGGTCGGTCCGGGCGAGCAGGCGTTCTCCGGCTTCGTATTCAAGATCCAGGCGAATATGGACCCGGCCCACCGCGACCGCATCGCCTTCCTGCGCGTGTGCTCGGGGCGCTTCGAGCGCGGCATGAAGGTCAAGCATTTGCGGCTCGGGCGCGAGATCAAGGTGTCGTCGGTGGTGACCTTCATGGCGTCCTCGCGCGAGCAGGTCGAGGAAGCCTACGCCGGCGACATCATCGGCCTGCCGAACCATGGGAATATGCAGATCGGCGACAGCTTCTCGGAAGGCGAGATGCTGCAGTTCACCGGCATCCCTTACTTCGCGCCGGACTTCTTCCGCTCGGTGCGGATCCGCAATCCGCTCAAGATCAAGCAGCTGCACAAGGGCTTGCAGCAGCTGGGCGAGGAGGGCGCGGTGCAGGTGTTCAAGCCGGTGCAGGGCAGTGAGCTGGTGCTGGGCGCGGTCGGCGTGCTGCAGTTCGAAGTGGTGGCCAGCCGCCTGCTCAACGAGTACGGCGTCGATGCCGTGTTCGAGGGCACCAGCATCAGCAGCGCGCGCTGGGTCAGCGGCGACGACAAGCGGGTGCTGGCCGACTTCGAAGCGGCGCTCGGCCACAACGTGGCCTACGATGCGGCCGGCAACCTGGCCTACCTCGCCACCTCCAACGTCAACCTGCGCCTGACCGAAGAGCGCTGGCCGAAGCTGACCTTCCACGCCACGCGCGAACACGCGGCCAAGCTGGGCTAGCTAGGCGGCGGGCCGAGCGCCGCCGTCCTTACTCGTGCGGCGGCGCCTCGATGTCGATGTGGGTGACGGTCTGGATGCTGACCGTGCCGTCGGGCGCGGTGGCGCGCAGCTGTACCGGCAACCACTGGTGCGCGGGCGCCAGCCACAGCTCCAGGCGCGTCTCGCCGGCGTGCACCAGCTGCACCAGATGCCAGGTCGCCAGCGTGCCTAGCGTGGTCTCCAGCTGTTCCTGCCCCATCACCTGATAGCGCACCGCCCTGGCATCGTCGGCGCCGGCGACGTAAACCGCAATCACGTCCTTGACCTGGTCCGGCCGTTCCAGCCCGATCCCGGCCAGCTGCATCAGCAGCGAGGCGCGGTCCTGACTGCCGCCCGGCGTACGGTAACTGCGGTTCGATGCGCTGAACGTGATGTACCCGCTGTCCGGATCGAAGCGGGTGAGCCTGGTGCTGCCGTCGGGCCGCAACTCGCTGGCGTCGAGCGGGCGCACGCCCGAATCGTCGGCGACGCCGGCGCTGGTCAGATGGCCGGTGACGCCGTCGATCTGCAGCTGGTAAGACGAGCCGGCGTTCTTCCATATGAGCCGCGCCGTGCCGCCTGCCTGCGCGGGCTGTCCGGCCACGCTGCTGCTCAGTGCATAGGTCAGTTCGGCGCTGGGCGGCATGCGCACCCGGTAGCGCCCCGGCCCGGTGTCGGGATCGTCCTGCTCGGGTGCGGGCGGCGAGGGCGGCCTGGCGGCGACGACTACCGCGGCGGACACGGCGAGGGGCGCGGTGACCGGCGGCGCAGGCTGCGGTATCGGCGTCAATGCCGGCGCTTGGGCGGCGACCGCGTGCACCGCCGGTGCCGGCGGCGCGCTGCGGGCCGGCGCCTGCAGCCGCACGCTGAGCGCCGGCTGCGGTGCCGCGCGATGGCTGGGCGGACTTGCGTGGCGCACGAGCCAGGCGATCACCGCCAGGTGCAGCAGCAGGGACAGGCCGCACAAGACCAGCAGGCGCCGGTATGGGGCCAGGAGTGACGCTTTCTTCATGGGCGCTAGCGTAACTTGTCCGCCTCGCGCCCGACGCCGAACAGGGCGTCCGCGATGGACCCGGCCCAGCACCCCACCATGACCACCACGCTGACCGTCATCAGCGGCGAATTGCCCGAGGCTTGCTCGAGCTTGGCCGCGATCAGGGCCGGATCGAGCGGCATGGTGCCGGCCATGACCTGGTCGGCGATCGCGTTGGCGCGCTCCATCACCTGGTTCAGGTAATACAGCGCGGCCGCCAGCGTGGGCAGCAGGAACAGGCAGCCGCGCGCGGCGCGCTTGAGCTGGATGTGGCCGACTCCCGGGAACACAAGGCCATTCAGGAGGGCGGCGCGGATCGATGGTTTCATAACTGGGTCCTTTGTTCTTGCGCAAGGCCGGCGGCCGGGCCGCGGCGTAAATTACTCAATGCGCGCAGGAAATATTCGCTCGATGTCCATCATACCTGCGGGGGAGAGATCATGCTGAAAATCGTCGCCGGCAGCGCCCTGTGCAGCCTGTTCCTGTGCGCCGGCGCGCTGGGCGCCGAGGCCGGTCCCGCCGATGCCGTCGCGCTGGCCGAAAAGGGCGCGCAGTTCATGAAGGCCAAGGGCAAGGACGAGATGATCCGCCGCATCAACGCCAGG
>DASRXO010000335.1:0-3259 GCA_035654095.1 Telluria sp. | reverse complement strand
CAGGTGGTGCAGGACGTGGCCCAGAAATTGACCATCACCACCTTGCCGCGCAGGCTCTCGGTGCTGATCTTTTCGCCGTTCAGGCCGATGAAGGTGACGGAGGGCGCCGCGACACTGCTGGTGATCGACGCGTAGCCGCCGGCGGCCAGCGCGAGCACCAGCGTGCCGATGACGGCGGGTTTGATCCACGAACGGCTTGGGGCGGCGCTTGTCATGATGTCTGTACGCTAACAAAAGGGGGCGATGGGCTCATTATAGCCCCACCGCCCGTTTCTTACAGGCTGCCGGACTGCAGGGACAGGGCCTTCAGCTCGTCTTCGCTGATGTACTCGAAAATCTTCACCACCTTCTGCACGCCGGAGACCCCGCGCGCGACGTCGGCCGCGATCTGGCCCTCGCGCTTGGTCACGCGGCCCATCAGGTAGACCGTGCCGCGCTCGGTGACCACCTTGAACGAGGTGGCCGAGATGGTCTTCATGTCGACCAGGCTGGCCTTGACCTTGGTGGTGACCAGCGCATCCGACGAGCGCGCGGTGTAGCTGGCCGGACCCGACACCTCGAGTTCGTTGATCACGTCCTGCACGCCTTCGATGGCGCGCACTTCGCGCTCGACCGCGGCCTTGGTGGCGGCGTCGGCCACTTCGCCGGTCAGCAGCACCTTGCGGTTGAAGCTGGCGGTGTTGACGTGGCCGAACTCGCCGGCAACCTTCGGCACCCGCACTTCGGCCTTCACCGCGATCGCCTTGTCCTCGGTCTGCGCGCCGAGCGTGCGGCGGTCGACGGTGGCGGCGGCGCCCATCATGGCGCCGCCGACCACCACGCCCACGCAACCGGACAGGGTGCTCAGCAAGGCGGCGCACAGCAGGGCTTTCGCCAGCGGACGCATCAGGGGCTGGCCAGGTTTATTCATTCACATCTCCTCCAAACAGGGCGACGTCGATGCCGTCGCAAATGGCGTGTATCGTGACCAGGTGGACTTCCTGGATGCGCGCGGTGCGGGCATGGGGGACGCAGATGTGGACGTCGGCATCGGTCAGCATCTTGCCGAGCGCGCCGCCGTCCTTGCCGGTCAGCGCCACGACGCGCATTTCGCGCTCGAGCGCCGCTTCGACCGCGGCCAGCACATTGGCCGAATTGCCCGAGGTCGAAATGGCCAGCAGCACGTCGCCGGCCTGGCCGAAGGCCTGCACCTGCTTCGAGAAAATTTCGCGGTAGCTGTAGTCGTTGCCGACCGCGGTCATGATCGAGGTATCGGTGGTCAGCGCCAGCGCCGGCAGCGGAAAGCGTTCGCGCTCGAAGCGGCCGACCAGTTCGGCGGCGAAGTGCTGGCAGTCGGCGGCCGAACCGCCATTGCCGCAGGCGAGGATCTTGTTACCGTTGGACAGGGCGCCGAACATCAGTTCGATCGCGTGCGCGATCGGCAGGGACAGGGCGGCGGCCGACTGCAGCTTGAGATCGGCGCTTTCCTGAAAATGGGCGAGGATGCGTTGAGTGTTCATAGTGTGGCGATTATAGTGCAGCGGCAACCCAAGCCGGGCAAGTGCTGTTAAAAATGCTTACACTTCATCATTTCACCTCGATGGCGTTGGGCAGCCAGGCCAGGTGCTCGCCGTCGATCGCGATGACGTCGAAGCGGCAGGCCGGCAGCTGCGCAAAACGCAGCAGGTAGAATTCGGCCGCGCGCACCATGCGCCGCACCTTGGCCGGCGTGATGCTCGACGCCGCCCCGCCGTGGACGCGGCGGGCGCGCTGGCGCACTTCGACGAACACCAGCGCGGCGCCGTCGCGCATCACGAGGTCGATCTCGCCGCCCTTGCAGCGGAAGTTGGCCTCGACCAGCGTCAAGCCCTGATGCCGCAGATGGACCAGCGCGCGCTGTTCCCAGGCCTGGCCCTGGCGTTGCTTGTCGCTCAGGCGGGCCGGCCACATCTCAAGGTCCGCCGAGCAGCTTGAAGGCACCGCCCTGGTAGACCGCGGCCGGCTCCACGCGTTCGAAGCGCGCCGCCTGGCCGCGGCCGAAGCGCACTTGCAGATGGCCGGTCACGCCATCGATCGCGAAGCTGCCGTCGGGATGCAGGGCGAGTTCGTGCGCCACGCGGAAGGCGTCGATGCCGAGCGCGTACAGGCGGTCCATGTCGAGCGTGTGGGCGGTGGCGGTCCAGCGCGGGTAGACCATCACGGCCGGGTGGTCGGGATGGACTTCCCACGGCAGGTCGAGCAGGCGCAGGCCGTCCAGTTCGGCCATCGCCATGCCCGGTTCGGTGCCGGGGTTGACCGAGGAAGTGCCGTAGCAGGGTAGCGCGGTGCCGACCACGGCGCGCAACTGGCGCAGCTGGTCGGCGTCGAGCGCGGTGAACAGCAGGCCCGGCGGCTCGGCCTCGACCCGCTGTTTGAGCTGGCCGAGCGAGGCCTCGCTCAGGTAGCCGTTGGCGGCCGCCAGTTCCGCGATCTGCGCGCTGCGGCCGCGGCGTTGCCATTCGGCCGCGAAGGCGCTGGCCAGGCGGCGTTGCCAGGCGCTGGCGCCAGTCACGATCAGCGCCGTGGCGCGCGGCGGCTGTTCGGCGCTGGCCCAGGCCGCGACCTGGCGCGCCTCGTCCTCGATCGACAGGCCCATCACCAGCATGTTCTGCGGCAGGGCCACGGCGGCGGGGCCCGGCTCGGGATAGTTGAGCGCGATGGTCGGCTTGGTGACGACCGGGCTGGAGGCGACCGCGCTCACGGCCGGGCGCGACAGCGGGCCGACCAGGATATCGTTCTGCGCCGCGGCCGCGGCGTAGCTGTCGAGCGCTTGCTGCGGACTCTCGCCGCTGTCGACCAGGTTGACGGTGACGCCGGCGCGGTCGCGTTCAAAGGCGGCCATGAAGCCGGCGCGCACCGCTTCGGCCGGCTGGCCCAGGGTATCGGACGTCAGCGGCAGCAGCAGGCCGATGCGGATCGCGCGCCGCTTGGCGGGCGTGGCGCTGGGCGGCGGCATGTCGATAGCGATGACTTCGGCCACCGGTTCGGGCGCGGCGGCGGCGGGCGGCTGCGCCGGCGGTTCGGCGCGCGGATGCGGCGCTGGCGCACTTGTGTTTGCCTGCGCGGGGGCGCACAATCGGCCCGGCGCGTCGCAGGGCGTGCTGCAGCCGGCCAGCGCGACGAGGGCCGCCAGCGCCAGGCTTCCGAGACTCTTGAACCGCATCAGACCTCCACATGACAGAACCCCAGTCCATCCAGATCGCTCAGCTTCCCGTCATGGGCGAGGCGGCGCACCAGTCCT
>DASRXO010000334.1:0-2094 GCA_035654095.1 Telluria sp. | reverse complement strand
TCTCAGCGGCCCACGCGCCGTTTGACCGACGCGCTGTTCAACTCCGTCAACGCGTTCTTCCCGATCCAGCGCGGCGCCGCGTCCGAGAATGCGGCGAGCCGCTGGGCCGTCGCGATGGCTTCGGCGTTCAGGGCCAGGTTGCGTTTTCCGACCGCGCGCAGGGCCATGTTCACGGCCTTCTTGACGAAGTGACGCTCGTCGCTTGCGGCGTATTCGATCAGCTGCAAGCATTCGGCGAAGCGCTCGTCGGCGGCCGCCTTGTCGTGCACCGTCAGCCCCCACAGCGTCGCGAAGGCGGCGCGCTTCACATATTCCGGCTCCTTGCCGGCCCATTGCGCGACCTTGTCCCACGCATGCGGCGTGCGGTCGAACAAGGCGAAGCAGACGGTGTCGCAGATCGCCCAGTTGTCGAAGCTTGTGCACCAGCGGTCCATCTGTGCTGCGGTGACCAGCTCGACCTCCTCCACGTAGGGCGCGAGGGTGCGCGCCTCGTACCGATCCGATTTCCACAACTCGGCGGCGAGCGCATGATGCCGTCCGAGCTGCTTTGCCAGGCGCTGGATATCGCTCATCGGCACGCCGAATGCCTTGTCGCTCGGGATGTTGAAACGCGCCATGCCGGCGCGATTGGCCTCGCTGCCATGTGCCTTCAGCCATGCGATGGCGTCGCGGGCCGCGGCTTCAACTGATGTGGACGATGTCACGTTGTGCCCTCACTCCTTGGCCCGGCGCCGGTGTAGCTGCCGCGGCGATGCAAAGCCCCATTCTAGCCGCAGCGCGCACCGCCCCCCATTATCGGGGGTAAGGCGGAAATTCAGGGCCAGATTGCCTGCAGCAGCGCGGCCAAGTGGTAGCCGCCCTTGATCAGCTGGGTCTTGGCCAAAGCCGAGCTCGGCACGGGATAGTTGGCCGGCACCTCGATGCCCCAGGTGTAGTAGGTCTCGCCCTTCCTGCCCACTTGCGGCGTGATCTTGCCCGGCGTGACGTCGGCGTAGGCAATCTTGGAGGCGATCAAGGCATCGTCGGCCCACTGGTAGGGCCAGCTCGCCGGGTCGCCGCTGTTGGCCGGCACCGCCGGCTTGCTGGCGATGACGGCCTGCGCGAACTGCTCGGGCGTCCTGGTGCCGATGCGGCGCATCGCGTAGTCGACCACCGTGCTGTCCCAGTAGGAATGGAAAGGCCGGGTCGGCGATTTCACCACACCGGGCGGCAGCGGCTTGGCTTCGCCGGGCGGGATCAGGTTGGCGCTGAGCGCCGCCAGCTTCTCGTCGTCGAGCAGCAGGTTGTTGCCGCCGCGCGCGTCGAAGATGTTGACGGTGTCGATGTCGTCGTGCTTCTGCGGCACCACGAACTTGCCGTCCTTGCCGACGTACGCCGCGCCCACGTGCAGCGGCTGGTGGATGTCGCCCGTCATGTGGGTAATCAGCAGCAGCGCCTGGCGCTTGGTGAACCGGTGCGGGTTCAGCGCCGGGTCGGTCTTGCCCTGCAGGACGGCAATCGCCTGCTTCAGGGTCTGCACCACGTCGTCGCCGGCGCTGCCGACCGCGCCGTCATGGTAGTGCGATTCCTGGAAGGGGATGTCGGTGTAGTGGTACTCGCTATGCTTGGGATTGGCGCCCACGTAGGCCACCATCTCCGGCGTCTGCGGACCGCAGTAAGTGCCTTTGACGCAGTCGGCCCAGTTGGCGACCGACTCCAGGCTTTCGCCCGGCAACAGCAGCGCGGCGACTTGCTTCTGGGCGTTGCTGCCCTTGAGCAGCTGGTCGGCGATGGCGCCCACCGCACGGTGACCGTCGTTGCCCCACGCCAGCGCGTCGGCGGAGAGGAAGGCGCCGGCCAGGGCGAGTACACGAGCGAGTTTTTTCATGGAAGCTTTCTTGGAGTGGTGCGGCTTATTCGCCGCCGCCCTTGCTGGGCTTGGGATAGGTTTTCTGGATGTCGAGCGGCTGCGCATACGGCGAGCTCCAGGTCTGCTCGTGCAGGGCCGCGATGCGCTGCGCCATCTTCTCGTTGCGCAGCACGATTTCGAGGTTGCGCGATTTGTCGAGGTAGCCGCCGGTCCAGTTGCTGGTGCCGACCCACGCGAGCTTGCCG
>DASRXO010000333.1:0-8818 GCA_035654095.1 Telluria sp. | reverse complement strand
CCCATTGTTCCAAGATAGGTTCCAGCGCGTGGCAGTACGGGCAGTGGTACATGAAGAACTCGATGACTTCGACCTTTTTGCCGGCGGTCTGGCTCGGCTGCGGCGTCGACAGTACCGTGTACTCGACACCCGGCTTGGGGTCGGTCGGCGACGCAAACGCAGTAGTGACGACAAGGCTGGCGGCGATAAGGGCGAAACGCAGGGAGCGCATAAATATCCTTGTTGAAATGGTTTGGCGAACGAATGCGAGATTATCATTTTTTTAGGGTGAAGCTCTCAGTTGCCTTCATTTGACATCAACAAGTAAGACGTAAAAGACGAGTGTCCGAAATGGCCGGTAGTCGTCTGAGGAGACTCTAACTCAACTGACATTTGTTGTCAGTTCAAGTCTGAGCTACTAGACTCTACTGCTTCCTTAGATTGCTGACTCAACGAAAAAGCCAACCTGGCGGTTGGCTTTTTCTGTTTATCTGAACACCAATTTTTGCACTGGCTTGGCACAGTTTTCACTTAATGTGTCACCCGACACGTTAGACGTCAATATTCCCCGCATGTAGCGCATTCGACTCAATAAAGTTCCTGCGCGGCTCCACCTCATCCCCCATCAGCGTCGTAAAGATCTGGTCCGCCGCAATCGCATCCTCGATCTGCACCTTTAACAGCCGGCGCACGGTGGGATCCATGGTGGTCTCCCACAGCTGCTCCGGATTCATCTCGCCCAGCCCTTTGTAGCGCTGCTTCGACACCGTGCGTTCCGCCTCATCGCGCAGCCACTGCATCGCGTGGTGGAAGTCAACCACGGCCGATTCCTTGACCCGCTCGCCCTCGCCGCGGCGGATGAACGCGCCTTCGCCGATCAGGCCCTTGAAGATCGCAGCCGCGCCGGCCAGGGTCGCATAATCCGCGCCCTGCACGAAGTCGGCGTCGATCGACGTCACCTTCACGTTACCGTGATGCATACGCTCGATGCGCAGCGCGTGCTTCTCGCTCAGTTCATCCGAACGCACGCTCACCGTCACCGCACGGTCGCCGATGAGCGCTTCCATTTCCTTGGCCGAGGTCTCGGCGCCGGCCTGCGTTTCCAGGTCCAAGGTCACGCCGGTCATGATGGCGGTCAGCGCGGCGCGGTCGATCACGCGCGTCAGCCGCATCATGATCGCGTTGGCCAGGTTGAACTGGCGTACCAGCTCGGCCAGCGCTTCGCCGGTGATCGCGTCGGCGCCGTCGCGCGGGGTCAGCGAGGCGCCGTTCAGCGCCACCGTCATCATGTAGCTCGCTTCTTCGACGTCGTCCTTCAGGTAGCGCTCGTCGCGGCCGGACTTGACCTTGTACAGCGGCGGCTGCGCAATGTAGATGTGGCCGCGCTCGACCAGCTGCGGCATCTGGCGGTAGAACAGCGTGAGCAGCAGCGTGCGGATGTGGGCGCCGTCGACGTCCGCATCGGTCATGATGATAATGCGGTGGTAGCGCAGCTTGTCGACGTTGAATTCGTCCGGCCCGATCGAGGTGCCGAGCGTCGCGATCAGGGTGGTGATCTGTTCCGACGACAGCATCTTCTCGAAGCGCGCCTTCTCCACGTTCAGCACCTTGCCGCGCAGCGGCAGGATCGCCTGGAACTTGCGGTCGCGCCCTTGCTTGGCCGAGCCGCCTGCCGAATCACCCTCGACGATGTACAGTTCGCACAGCGCGGGATCCTTCTCCTGGCAGTCGGCCAGCTTGGCCGACAGGCCCAGGCCGTCCATGATGCCTTTGCGGCGCGTGAGGTCGCGCGCCTTGCGGGCCGCTTCGCGCGCGCGCGCCGCTTCCACGATCTTCCCGCAGATGATCTTGGCGTCGTTCGGCCTTTCCATCAGGTAGTCGGTCAGCGTCTTGGCGACGATCTCTTCGACCGGCCCCCGCACTTCCGACGACACCAGCTTGTCCTTGGTCTGCGAGCTGAATTTCGGCTCCGGCACCTTCACCGACAGCACGCAGGTCAGGCCTTCGCGCATGTCGTCGCCGCTGATCTCGACCTTGGCCTTCTTGGCGAACTCCTGCTCGTCGATGTACTTGTTGATCACCCGCGTCATGGCGGCGCGCAGGCCGGTCAGGTGGGTGCCGCCGTCGCGCTGCGGGATGTTGTTGGTGAAGCACAGCACCTGCTCGTTGTAGGCATCGTTCCATTGCATCGACACGTCCACCGTGATGTTGGTGCCCTGGTCCGACAGGCGCTCGCCGGTCGCCTGGAAAATCGTTGGGTGCAGTACCGTCTTGGCCTTGTTGATGTATTCGACGAAGCCGCGCGTGCCGCCTTCGAAGGCGAACACTTCTTCCTTGCCGGTGCGCTGGTCGGTCAGCTTGATGCGCACGCCATTGTTCAGGAACGACAGTTCGCGGATCCGCTTGGCCAGGATCTCGTAGTGGAATTCGACGTGCGTGAAAATCTCTTCGTCGGCCCAGAAGTGGACGTCGGTGCCGCGCTTGTCGGTCTCGCCGATCACCTTGATCGGCGAGGTGGCGATGCCGCCCACCATGTCGATTTCGCGGTTCTGCGGCACGCCGCGCACGAACTCCATGTAGTGCACTTTGCCGTCGCGGCGAATGGTCAGCTTCAGCAGTTTCGACAGGCCGTTCACGCACGATACGCCGACGCCGTGCAGGCCGCCCGAGACCTTGTACGAGTTCTGGTCGAACTTGCCGCCCGCGTGCAGCTCGGTCATCACGATTTCGGCGGCGCTGCGCTTCGGGTCGTGTTTGTCGTCCATCTTCAGGCCGGTCGGCACGCCGCGGCCGTTGTCGGTGACCGAGATCGAGTTGTCCGAGTGGATCGTCACGTGGATCTCGGTGCAGTGCCCGGCCAGCGATTCGTCGATCGAGTTGTCCAGCACTTCGAACACCAGGTGGTGCAAGCCGGTGCCGTCCGAAGTGTCGCCGATGTACATGCCGGGGCGCTTGCGCACGGCTTCCAGACCTTCCAGGATTTGAATCGATGCGGCGCCGTATTCTTCGACGTTAGCGGGGACTGCTGGTGGAGTGTTCTCGGACATGGACTGCTTTCTCAAAAAACGGATACTGGCTGTTGCGGGCTGATGCTCCGTCGTTCCCGCGGAGGCGGGAACCTATAGCGCGTCACTGATCCCGCGCGCTATGGGTTCCCGCCTCCGCGGGAACGACGTGGGGGTTTGCTTAAATACGCATTGGCATGACGACGTACTTGAAGTCGGCATTGTCGGGAATCGAGATCAGGGCCGAGGAGTTCGAATCGCCGAGGGAGATGTTCACCTGGTCGCACTTCAGGTTGTTCAGCACGTCGAGCAGATAGGTGACGTTGAAGCCGATGTCGACCGCGTCGCCGCCGTAGTCGATCTCGAGTTCTTCGACCGCTTCTTCCTGGTCGGCATTGGTCGAGCTGATCTTCATGCTGCCGGGGCTGATGATGCAGCGTACGCCCTTGAACTTATCGCTGGTCATGATCGCGGCGCGTTGCAGCGACTTGAGCAGCTCGTCGCGGCCGATCGTGAAGTCGTTCTTGTAACCCTTCGGAATCACCCGCGTGTAGTCGGGAAACTTGCCCTCGACCAGCTTCGACACCAGCTCGATGTCGGCAAACGTCAGCTTCACTTGCGAGGCGGCGATGTCGAGCTGGACCGTCTCGTCGCTCTCTTCGAGCAGGCGCTGCAGTTCGATGATGGTCTTGCGCGGGATGATCACTTCCTGGCGCGTGAACTCCTGCTCGGTCTCGACCTGGCAGAACGCGAGACGGTGGCCGTCGGTCGCCACCGCGATCACGTTGCGCCCGTCGAGCACCAGCAGCAGGCCGTTCAGGTAGTAGCGGATGTCTTGCTGGGCCATCGAGAAGTGCACCATATTAAACAGGTGCTTGAGGGTCTTCTGCGGCAGCGTCACGCTGGCGTTGTAGCTGTCGGCCACCGACACCGTCGGGAATTCCTCGGCCGCCAGGGTTTGCAGCGCGAAGCGCGATTTACCGGTCTGTACCGTCAGGCGCTTGTTCAGCAAGGTCATGGTGACGTCGCCCGATTCGGGCAGCGCGCGCAGGATGTCGAGCAGCTTGCGCGCCGCCACCGTGGTGCCGGTCACGTCGGCGCCCGAGCCGATGTTGGCGCGAGTCGTGATCTGCACTTCCGTGTCGGTGGACAGGAACGAAACGCTCTCGCCGTCCTTGCGGATGAGGATATTGGCCAGAATCGGCATAGTGTGCCGACGCTCGACAATACCGCTCACGATCTGCAGTGGCCGGAGAAGGGTATCTCGGGTTGTTTTGACCAATTGCATAGTAATCCTCGGTAGGTTTATCAAAAATCCGTACTGCTTGCTGCGTATTGCTTGTTTGGCAATTTCCGACGTCCCGGAAAGTCCTATTTTGCCAGAAATTGCTGGCCCTAAATACGGCCGCCGCCGCTTTAAGGAAACCATCTCCTGCCGTCGTTCCCGCGCACGCGGGAACCCATACTTCGCGTGCCTGACCGGCGCGGTATGGATTCCCGCCTGCGCGGGAATGACGGCGACGAAGACGGCGGCGCGACGTGTCCTGCTAGCCCTTCAAAGTCTGTTCCAGCACGTGCAGCTCGTGGTTGCACTCGGGGTTCTTGGTGCGGTCGAGCGCGATCTTGCGCACTGCATGCAGCACGGTCGTGTGGTCGCGTCCGCCGAACAGTTCGCCGATCTCGGGCAGGCTCTTCTGCGTCAATTCCTTGGCCAGGTACATCGCGATCTGGCGTGGCCGCGCGATGTTCGCCGGCCGCCGCTTCGAGTACATATCGGCCACTTTGATGTTGAAGAAATCGGCCACCGTCTTCTGGATGTTTTCCACCGAAATCTGGCGGTTCTGCACCGACAGCAAATCCTTCAACGCCTCCTTCACGACGTCGATCGTGATGTCCTTGCCGTGGAAGCGCGAGTAGGCCAGGATCTTGCGCAGCGCGCCTTCCAGCTCGCGCACGTTGGAGCGCAGGTGCTTGGCCACGAAGAAGGCCACGTCGTCCGAGAAGGTCACGCCTTCCGACTGCGCCTTCTTCAACAGGATGGCGACCCGCATCTCCAGCTCCGGCGGCTCGATCGCCACCGTCAGGCCGGAGTCGAAGCGCGAGATCAGGCGGTCGTCCATGCCGGTGATCTCTTTCGGATAGGTGTCGCTGGTGATGATGATCTGCTTCTTGGCCGCGATCAGCGCCTCGAACGCATAGAAGAACTCTTCCTGGGTGCGGCTCTTGCCGCCGAAGAACTGGATATCGTCGATCAGCAGCATGTCCAGCGAGTGGTAGTAATGCTTGAAGTCGTCGAAGCCCTTGCGCTGGTAGGCGGTCACCACGTCGCGCACATACTGCTCGGCGTGGATGTAGCGGATCTTGGCGCCCGGCTGGTCGGCCATCACCTGGTTGCCGATCGCGTGGATCAGGTGGGTCTTGCCGAGGCCCACGCCGCCGTAAAAGAACAGCGGGTTGTAGGACACGCCCGGATTGTTGGCGACCTGGATCGCGGCGGCGCGCGCCAGTTGGTTGGCCTTGCCGGTCACGAAGCTGTCGAAGGTCAGCTCGGTATTGACGCGGCTTTGTTCGCGCATCGGCGGCTTGCCGCTGCCGATGTTGAACATCTCGGGCGCGGCCTCGCCGTTGCGCCCGTCCGGCGGCGCGTGGTCGGTGTTCGGATGCGGGTGGTTGCCGTTGGGCGCGGCCTTCTTCGGCAGGTTGTTCTTCGGGTCGAGTACGAACTGGACTTCGGTCGGCGCTTCCCAATACTGGCAGGCGAGCGCGGTGATGCGGTTGGCGAACTGGGTCTTCACCCAGTCCAGCTTGAAACGATTAGGCGCAGCAATGCGCAACTTGCCATCCTCGTAGTCGAGGGCGACCAGCGGTTTGATCCACGCACTGAATTGTTGCGGTGTCAGCTCCAGTTCCAACTGTGCGGAACAGGTCTGCCAGAAATTTTCCATGAATCGTCTTGTGCAAATTAGGGTGTGGGAGGGGCGCTTCGATGCGAGCGGTTTCGCCACACGTAACACGCTATTCTACCCGCGACCGGCGGAGTTATCCACAGGCACGACGGTTATTTTTGGCGCGGAATGGACGGTCGCGGCTGGGGGCGCCCGCCCGGCAAAATCACACCGACCTTGACAAGCGGACGAGAAATGCTGTCTAATTCAGGGTTCCCCGCCCGTATTCCGTGCAAATCAGTCAAGTGGCTGCTTGTGCGTCAGCGGGCGAAAAGAGTATTTGCTGTGGCGTGTCGCTGGCTTAACCCTCTGCGAAATGTCCTTGGCGCCGAACACTGACGGGACCTCAGACCCGATTTTGCAATTATTTTGCTTTAAGCGAGACCACCATGAAACGTACTTACCAACCTTCCGTCGTTCGTCGCAAGCGCACGCACGGCTTCCGTGCCCGCATGGCTACCCGTGGCGGTCGCGATGTGCTCAATGCCCGCCGTGCCAAGGGCCGCAAGCGCCTGGCAGTATAAGCCTGGCATGACAAGCGAAGGTTCGCACGACTTCGCGCGCGTTCGGCGTATCGTTAAAACGGATGAATTTTCATCCGTTTTTCGTTTGCGCCCGACGCAAAAATCGGCGCATTTCGTGCTCTATACCCGTTTGAATGAACTGCCGCATGCGCGGCTGGGCGTCGTGGTGGCCAAGCGCTTTGCGCCGCGCGCCGTCACGCGCAACACCATCAAGCGGGTCACGCGCGAGCTGTTCCGGGTGGCGCAGCTGCCGGCCATCGACTGCGTGGTGCGCCTGGCGCGCCCGGTCAACGGCAAGGACGGCCCGGCCACCACCGCGGCGCTGAAGGCCGCCCTGCGCACCGAACTGGCGCGCCTGTTTTCCTCGCAGGCGCCGAAAGCGGCCGCATGATGAACCGGATGATCAACAAATTGCTCGTCGCCCTGCTGCGCGGCTACCAGCTGTTGCTGTCGCCGATGCTGGGGCAGAACTGCCGCTTCTATCCGACTTGCTCGAACTATGCGATCGAGGCCTTGCATGTCCACGGCGCGGCGCATGGTTCGTATCTGGCGCTGCGCCGCGTGTGCCGCTGCCATCCGTGGAACGCGGGCGGGGTCGATCCCGTACCGCCCGCTGCCACTCCTGAATTTAACTCCTGACCAATACCCCAATGGAAATCAATAAACGTACCATCCTGTGGATCGTGTTCGCTGTATCGGTGGTCGTTCTGTGGAACGACTGGATGGTCGCGAACGGCAGGCAGTCGATGTTCTCGTCCGCGCCGCCGGCCAAGGTCGCGACCGCGCCCGCCGCGCCGTCGGCCGCCAACAGCCTGCCTGCCGCCGCCGGCAGCGCCACGCCCGGCGCGCCCGCGCTGCCCGGCGCCGCGCCCGCGGCCGCGGCCGCCAAGAGCGAACTCATCACCATCACCACCGACCTGGTGAAGGCCGACATCGACACCGCCGGCGGCGTCATCAAGCGCCTCGAGCTGTTCAAGTACAAGGACAAGGTCGATCCGAAGAAGGACCAGGTCCTGTTCGACGCCGGCCCGGCCGGCACCTACCTGGCGCAGACCGGCCTGATCGGCAGCACCCCGGCCGGCCTCCTGCCGAACCACAACACGGTGTTCACGGCCAAGCCCGGCGCGCGTTCCATCGACGGCGGCAATACCGTGCAGCTGGTGCTCGAGGCCGAGCAGGCTGGCGTCAAGCTGACCAAGACCTTCACCTTCAAGCGCGGCGACTACGTGATCGACGTGCGCCACGACGTCACCAACGCCAGCGACGCGCCGGTCACGCCGTCGCTTTACCTGCAGCTGCTGCACGACGGTAACAAGCCGGCCGGCGATTCCTATTTCAACAGCAGCTACACCGGCCCGACCCTGTACACCTCGACCGACAAGTACGAGAAGCTGGACTTCGAGCACATCGAAAAGGGCACGGTCAAGCACGCCGTCAAGGCCGACGACGGCTGGGTCGCGATCTCGCAGCACTACTTCGTGTCGGCCTTCATCCCGGCCGACAAGACCCCGCGCGACATCTACACCAAGAAGGTCGACACCAATCTGTACGCGATCGGCACCGTGCAGCCGCTGGGCACGGTGGCGCCGGGCGCCACGGTCTCGAGCGACAGCCGTTTGTACTCGGGTCCGCAGGAAGCGAACAAGCTCGAGAAGATCGCGCCCGGCCTCGAACTGGTCAAGGACTACGGCAAGCTGACCATCATCGCCAAGCCGATCTGGTGGGTCATGGACCAGTTGCACAACCTGATCGGTAACTGGGGCTGGACCATCATCGCCTTCACCATCCTGATCAAGCTGGCCTTCTTCCCGCTGTCGGCGGCCGGCTACAAGAGCATGGCCAAGGTCAAGCTGGTGACGCCGAAGATGCAGGCGATCCGCGAGCGCTACAAGAGCGACCCGGCCAAGATGAACCAGGCCACCATGGAGCTGTACAAGGCCGAGAAGATCAACCCGCTGGGCGGCTGCCTGCCGATCCTGGTGCAGATGCCGGTGTTCATCGCGCTGTACTGGGTGCTGCAGGCCTCGGCCGAGATGCGCGGCGCGCCATGGGTGGGCTGGATCACCGACCTGACCCAGCCCGATCCGCTCTACATCCTGCCGGTGCTGTACGCGATCTCGATGTTCATCACGACCAAGCTGAACCCGGCCCCGGCCGATCCGATGCAGGCCAAGATGATGCTGTTCATGCCGCTGGCGTTCTCGGTGATGTTCTTCTTCTTCCCGTCCGGCCTGGTGCTGTACTGGGTGGTGAACAACATCCTGTCGATCGGCCAGCAGTGGGTGATCACCAAGAAATTCACGGGCGGCGCCAAGTAAGCCTGCTCCGGCCCCGAACCGAGGCCCGTGCCAGCAGCACGGGCTTT
>DASRXO010000332.1:0-2489 GCA_035654095.1 Telluria sp. | reverse complement strand
GCAATTCGGGGAAGCCGGCCGCGTACAACAGGGTCGGCGGGGCGTGGATCGCGGCCAGCAGGGCCGGATAACCGGGGCCCGCCAGGGTCAGCAGGTGGTGGCCGGGCCGTTCCAGCCAGGCCAGCGCGGCGTCGAGGCGGCGCGCGGCGGGGTCCGGCAGGGGCTGGCACAGGGCGCGCGCGGCGGCGCGGCTGACGCCGGCCGCTGCCAGCGCGTCCGCGCCGGCGCCGAAAATGCGCGCGGGAGAAGCGAACTCATGCAGCAGGCGGGCGGCGCCGACGGGCCCCACGCCCGGCGTCTCGGCCAGGCGTATCCACTCGGAGGCCGAGCTCGGTGGAGCGATGGGGTCCGTGTCCTGCACGGCGGGCTTACTCCGGTGATTTGGCCACGTCGCCGATTTCCACCGGCTCCGTCACTTGCATGATCAAGCCGTACGAGACGTGCTTGAACACTCGGAAGATGAACAGGGTACCGTACTGCTCATCGGGCAATTTGACCTTCGCCTCGCGCAAGCCCAGCATGCTGCGCTTGCCGGCTGGATCGGCGACGGTCTCCCCGAAATGATAGAGCTGCAGCACGGCGCCGACATCGAGTCCGTCAAGCGTACCGCGATTAATGCTGACCACCTGGTTCTGCCCGGCATAACTGACCCCGGCATAGATCGAGGCCACGCGCGCGCTGACCGGGCGGTCCGGCTGGTGCGGCACGTAATTGCGCATCGCGGTCGGCGGGGCCGGCATCAGCAGGTCGCCCACGCCCATTTCCTGCTTCGAGCTGGCGACCGTGAAGGTGTGCACGTCGACGCCCGGCTTGGCCTCGACCTGCAGCTTGGCGGTGCCGAGGTAGGTCGCCTCGTAGGCCAGCAGCTTGCCGGTGTCGGGATCGAGCAGCGGATTGCCCGGACGGAACACCTGGAAGGAACTGCCGCCCTTCAAGTCGCCGGCCACGTACAGCTTGTCGTCCTTGCCGAGGTAGACATGGCCGGCCTGGGAGGCGGCGATGTGGGGCGCCCCCTTGAGCTCGTCGGTTTCGACGATCAGCGGCTGCGACAGGAAGGGTTCGATCGCGCCCGAGGCGATCGACTGCACCGCGTCCTTGCCCAGGCCTTCGGTGCGCAGCTGCGGCGAGAGGCGGGCCGTGCCCGGCTGGCCGGCGCCGTCGTCGCCGCTGCCCGGCGGATTCAGGCTCAGGCGCTTGTTGACGCGGTCGAAATAAATGATCTGGCCCGGATAAATCCAGTGCGGATTGTGGATTTCTTCCTTGTTCATGCCCCAGACCTGGGGCCAGCACCAGGGATGCTCGAGGAAGGTGCCTGCGATGTCCCACAAGGTATCGCGCTTGACCACGAGGTGCTGGTCGGGCGCATTCGGCCGGAACTCGCAAGAGGCGGCCTGGACGGTCCCGGCCAGGGTACACGCGAAAAGCGCGGCAACTGCAAGGCGCGGGCCGACTGTGCTAAAATTTTTCATCGAGATGTCCGTAAAGTGCGGCATTGACACGGAATTGCTGGCTGAACTCGCCATCGGCCAGGCACAGCGCCAGCGCGAGCAAGATTGCACGCTGACCGCAGGGCAGACGGCCACAGCGTTGCCGAACTGGATCAAATTCTGCACATAAATCCTTGAACTAGCAAGAAAAACCGCGCCCCGGCACCCTGCGGAACTGTTGCGTTTTTGTTGTGTTGAAGCATCTTTATGCTTGCTTCCGTGAAACCATTATCGAATTGTTACTGAGCTACCCCACGTTATGGCCCTATTGAATATCCTCCGCTATCCCGATGCCCGCCTGCACAAGGTGGCCAAGCCGGTGACCGTCTTCGGCGAGCAGCTCGCCACGCTGGTGGCCGACATGGCCGAGACCATGTACGATGCGCCGGGCGTGGGCCTGGCCGCCAGCCAGGTGGATGTGCACGAGCAACTGATCCTGGTCGACACCTCGGACACCAAGGACCAGCTGCGGGTCTTCATCAATCCCGACATCGTCTGGGCCAGCGACGACAAGCAGATCTACGACGAAGGCTGCCTGTCGGTGCCCGGCGTGTACGACGGGGTCGAGCGTCCGGCCCGGATCAAGGTGCGCGCGCTCGACGTCAAGGGCGCGCCTTTCGAGCTCGAGGCCGACGGCCTGCTGGCGGTCTGCATCCAGCACGAGATGGACCATTTGCTGGGCAAGGTGTTCGTCGAATACCTGTCGCCGCTCAAGCGCAACCGGATCAAGGCCAAGATGCTCAAGGAAGAGCGCGGCATGCAGCGCGACGCCGCGCTCAAGGCCGCCGGCCGCCGCTACTGATGCCGCACGCTGCGCTTGCCCGCCCGAGGGCGTGAAGGGATTCCATGAAAGTCATTTTCGCCGGCACGCCGGAGTTCGCCGCTGTCGCCCTGCGCTCGCTGCATGAGGCCGGCTTCGAGATTCCGCTGGTCCTGACCCAGCCCGACCGCCCGGCCGGCCGCGGCATGCAGCTGCATGCCTCGGCGGTCAAGCAATACGCG
>DASRXO010000331.1:0-7625 GCA_035654095.1 Telluria sp. | reverse complement strand
CTCGGTGTCGCCGGCCACCGTGGCGCGCGTGCGGCAGGCCATCGACGAACTCGACTTCCGTCCCTCGCATGCGGCGCGCGCCCTGTTATCCGGCTCGAGCAAGATGATCGGGGTGTACATCCCGGTGCTGAGCGGGACCTTCTACACGCCCATCCTGCAAATCATCGATACCGAGCTGCGTGCCGCCGGCCTGCACATGGTGGTGGCGTTCGGCGTCGGCCTCGGCGACGCGCGGCGCCAGGCGATCGAAGGCGTCGAATTCCTGATGGAACGCGGCTGCGATGGCCTGATCCTGATGACCAGCGCCCTGCTCGACGACGACATCGCCGCGCTGGGTCCGAAACAACGCCAGTTGGTGGCCCTGAACCATGGCGCCGCCAACATTCCCGAGCAGTGCTTCACGGTCGACCATGCGCTGGGCGGCCGGCTGGCGGCGCGCACGCTGCTCGATCATGGGCATCGCGAGATCGCGGTGGTCGCCGGTCCGGCCAGCCTGCCCGACAACGTGGCGCGCATCGCCGGCTTCATGGGCGAGCTGGCGCACAGCGGCATCGACACCGGCAGGATGTGGATCGCCGAAAGCGACTTCTCGCCGGCCGGCGGATGGGCCGCGGCCAAGGCCTTGATGGAGTCGGGCCGTCCGTGCAGCGCGCTGTTTTGCGCCAACGATGAAATGGCGGTCGGCGCGCTGTCGTACTTCCAGGAGGCCGGCGTGCGCGTGCCGCACGACCTGTCCGTGATCGGCTACGACGATACCCCGAGCGCCGCATTCTCGGCGCCGCGCCTGACGTCGGTGCACATTCCGTGGCGCGAGATGACCCTGAACGGGCTCAATGCGCTGCTCAATCGCTGCTATGACCTGAAGCGCCCGGTGGCGCGCGCGTTCCCGGTCAGCCTGACGCTGCGGGCGTCGCTGGCCAAGGCGGGCGTCGACCGGCGTGGTGCGCCATGAGCCGGCGCGCTTCGCCGGCCGCGGCGCTATTTTTTGATTCCCTGTATGGAAAGCTTTCCATGCTCTCACCATCCAACCATGAGCCGAGCCCATGACGACGCCACCCAGCACTGAGCCCCGCGCGCCGGCGCGCAGCGACTTCGCCGCCGACTTCCTGTGGGGCTGCGCCACCTCGTCCTACCAGATCGAAGGCGCCGGCGCCGAGGATGGCCGGGTCGAGTCGATCTGGGACCGCTTCGCCGCCACGCCCGGCAAGGTGCGCGACGGCTCGAACGGTTCGGTCGCCTGCGACCACTATCACCGCTGGCCGGAAGACTTCGACATCGGCCGCGACATGGGGCTCGACGCCTACCGCTTCTCGATCGCCTGGCCGCGGATTTTCTCCGGCGTCGGCGCCAGGCCGAATCCCAAGGGCCTGGACTTTTATGCGCGACTGGTCGACGGCATGCTCGAACGCGGCCTGCAACCGTGGGCCACGCTGTATCACTGGGACCTGCCGCAAACCCTGCAAGACCGCGGCGGCTGGAACGCGCGTGCGACGGTCGACGCCTACCTGGAGTTCGCCGATGCGATGACGCGCCGGCTGGGCGACCGCGTGCAGCACTGGATCACGCAGAACGAGCCGTGGTGCACCGCCATGATCGGCAATTTCGAAGGCCTGCACGCGCCCGGCCTGACCGACTTCAAGACCGCGCTGCAGGTCTGCCATCATGTGCTGCTCTCGCACGGCAAGGCGGTGCCGCTGATCCGCGCCAATGTGCCCGATGCGCGGGTCGGCATTTCGCTCAGCCTGCATCCGGTGCGCGCGGCCAGCGACAGCGTCGCCGACCGGGCCGCGGCCGAACGGCACGATGGCCTGCGCTACCGCTGGTTCCTCGATCCGCTGTACGGCCGCGGCTACCCGGCAGCCACCCTGGCGGCGGTGGGCGCCGCCGCACCGCTCGTACTGGCCGGCGATATGGAGGCGATCGCCGTGCCGACCGATTTCCTCGGCGTGAATTACTACTTCCCGGAGACGATCGAACACGCGCCCGGCAATGGTCCGCTGGACGCCCACGTGCGGCCGCCGAGCGGCGTCGAGACCACCGATTTGGGCTGGGAGGTCGCGCCGCAAGGCATGTCTGAGCTGCTGGAACGCATCGAACGCGACTACCATCCGGGCGATATGTACATCACCGAGAATGGCTCCTGCTACGACGACGAGATCGGCGCCGACGGCGAGGTCGACGACGTGAAGCGCCGCCACTACCTGATGCGCCATCTCGACGCGCTCAGGCAGACGATCGCGCGCGGCGTGCCGGTGAAGGGCTATTTCGCCTGGAGCCTGATCGACAACTTCGAATGGGCCGAGGGCTATCTGCGCCGCTTCGGCCTGATCCACGTCGACTACGCGACCCAGCAGCGGCGGCTGAAGGGGAGCGGCAAGTGGTACCGCGCCTTCCTGCGCAAGGGCTGACTGCCGCCGGCAGCGCTTTATGCTATCGTGTGACCCAACGCATGCGTCGGGTTCCTCCATCCTCAAGCTCGACGCGCCCCCCCTTTTCTATATCGATACCTGTGCTCGAGGAAGGAAGCAATGATCCTTGGAATTGACGTGGGCGGAACCCACACCGACTCTGTCTTGATGAAGAACGGTAAAATTCTCCGCAAATCGAAAGTCATGACAGACAAGAGCGACCTGCTCGCATCGGTCATGCTGGCGACCCGGTCGGTGACCGAAGCGGCTGACGTCCAACAATTGCAACGCATTGTCTTGAGTACGACGATCTCGACCAATGCCGTTGCCCAACATCAGCTCGATCCCGTCGGCCTGGTCGTCATGAGCGGACCGGGCGTGTCGCATCGGGATTTGCCGCTCAGCGACAAGTCCTCGTATGTCGCCGGCTACATGAATCACCGCGGCATCGAAGCCGAGAGCGTCGATGAGGACGAAATTCACGCGCTCAAAAAGCGGTTTGCCGCCGGCGGCATCGAACACGTCGGCGTGGTCGGTAAATTCTCGACGCGCAGCCCGGCGCACGAATTGACGGTGCAAGCGCTGCTCGCAGGCCAGACCAGGCACGTGACGGTCGGCCACCAATTGTCGGGCGCGCTCAATTTTCCGCGCCGTATTGCGACCGCTTACCTGAACGAGGCGATCTGGCGCCTGCACAGCGGCATGGTCGACCAGCTCGGCGCCTACATGGAGCAGCTGGGCATCGATGTGCCGCTGTACATCCTCAAGGCCGACGGCGGCACCATCGGCGTCGAGCAATCGCGCCACTATCCGGTGCAAACAATCCTGTCGGGCCCGGCTGCGACCATCATGGGCGTGCTGCCCTTTATCTCGGCAGATAGGGATTCGGTCTCGATCGACGTCGGCGGCACCACCACCGATATCGCCCTGTTTGCCGACGGCGCGCCGCTGCTCGAACCGAAAGGCGTGCAGATCGAAGAACACAAGACGCTGATCCGCGGCCTGTTGACCCATTCGATCGCGGTCGGCGGCGACAGCCATGTGCGCGTGATCGGCCAACAACTCGTCATCGGCCCCGAACGCAAGGGCGCGGCGATGGCCTTCGACGGTCCGGTGCCGACGCCGACCGATGCGATGATCGTGCTCGGCCTGGCCGATATCGGCGACAAGGCCAAGGCACTGGCCGCGATCGGCACGCTTGCCGCCGAACTGGGCCGCACGCCCGAACAGACCGCCAACGCCATCATGGACCAGGCCTGCGAGACGATTGCCGCCAAGGTGCGCAGCATGATCGCCGAAGTCAACCGCAAGCCGGTCTACACGATACACGAAATGCTCGAGGGCAAAGAGCTGGTGCCGCGCGAGGCGATCATCGTCGGCGGCCCCGCGCCGTATCTGGCCAGGCATGTCGGCCGCTTGCTCGACATGGCCGTGGTCGTGCCGGAAAACTCGGACGTCATCAATGCGAGCGGCGCGGCGATGGCGCGCACCACGGTCGAATTGACGCTGATGGCCGATACCGAAGAGGGGATCATGACGATCGCCGAAGACGGCATGCAGACCGATATTCCACAGCACTTCACGATGGCCGATCTGGTCGCGGTCGGCAAGGAACGGCTGGAACAGATCGCCCGGGTTGCCGGCGCCCGGGAAGCGGATCTGGAAATCGAAGTGGCGGACAGCCAGACGTTTAACGTCATCCGCAACTCGGCCACGACCGGGAAAAACATTCGGGTCAGGTTGCAGATCAAGCCCGGCCTGACCAAACACGCATTACAGTAAGAGAGCGCATCCGTGAAAAAGAAAACCGGACTGGTATTTTTTCCAGCATTTGACTACGCGATTTCGCCTACCCATCCCGAACGCGAAGAGCGGCTGCTCTATACGCAAGACCAGGTCAATGAAGAAGGCTTGCTCGACTTCGACAACATCATCGAATTCAAGCCGGACCTGGCCACGGCCGCCGACATCCAGCGCGTGCACTTCTGCGTGCCCGGCATCGACGACATCGTCCATGCCTCGCATCTGATCGCGGTCGGCGGCACGCTGACCGCGGCCGACAAGGTCATGCAAAAGGAAGTCGACAACGCCTTTGCGCTGGTGCGGCCGTGCGGCCACCATTCGATGCGCGTGGTGCACGGCACGCGCGGCTTTTGTACGCTGAACATGGAAGCGATCATGGTCGAGTACATCCGCCACAAATACGGCGCAAGCAACGGCATCAAGAAAATCGCCATCGTCGATACCGATTGCCATCATGGCGACGGCTCGCAAGACATTTTCTGGCACGATCCGAATACGCTGTTCATTTCGATGCATCAGGATGGCCGCACGCTGTATCCGGGCTCGGGCTTTCCCGACGAAATGGGCGGACCGAATGCGTTCGGCGCCACCATCAATCTGCCGATGCCGCCGGACACCTGCGAAGAAGGCTTTTTATATGTGCTCGACGAAATCGTCATGCCCATCCTGGCCGAATTCCAGCCCGATCTGATCATCAATTCGGCCGGCCAGGACAATCACTATTCCGATCCGATCACCAACATGAAGTTTACCGCGCAGGGTTATGCGACCCTGAACGACAGGCTGAAACCCGATATCGCCGTGCTGGAAGGCGGCTATTCGATCGAGAGCGCGCTACCGTATATCAATACCGGCATTATCCTGGCGATGGCCGGCATGGACTATTCGCACATCCGCGAACCCGATTACGATGCCGAAGACCAGATCCAGCCGGCGCGCATCACCGCCTATCTGGAAAAGCTCAAGGAAGTCACGCTCAGTCAATGGGCGAACCGCCATGCCTTGCGCAATCGGGTCTATGCCGACAAGGCCTTCCATACGCGTTCGAGCCAGATTTATTACGATACGGCCGGCATCCGCGAATCGCAAACGGAAACCGTGCGCACCTGCGGCGATTGCGGCGGCGCCGTCACGATCGACTCGCGCGCCGATACGGGCAGTCATGGCCACGTCTTTGCGGTGCAGATTCCGCGCTATGCTTGCGGGCCGTGCCGCAGCTGGGCCGAAGCGCAATTCGACGAAGCCGATGCGCGCGCGTATTCGCAAGTCCTGTTGCAAGACAAGGACAACGATCTGTATATCGAAAAGTAGCCGGGCTGCTGCTTGTCACGGCCGCCTGGAGGCCGCCGCCGTCGCATCGAGCCGCGCCTTCCACGGGTCGGCCTGCGGCGTGGCCTTGCCGTCGGCGGAGAAGTCCATGATCCAGTCCTTCGCCGGCGCATACGCCGGCCAGGATGGCAATCCCGGCCCGTTCGGATTACCGGTTTTCGCAAAATTCAGCCAGTAGGCGTGCATGGTCTTCGCCATCGCCAGGTCTTGTGCGGTGGCGCTGTCGCCATAGCGTGCGCCGACCGTATCCATGACGAACGGGATTTCCGTCGCGTGCGGCGCGCCGTAGGGCGACTTGGCGCGGCGCGGTGTCGCGGTATAGGAGAAACGGTATTCATACGAGGCCAGGCCTTGCTGCGCAAAGGCGGCGGCGACAAAGCGTGCCGGTTCGACCATTGTGCGATCCATGCCGATCTCGGCGTTGAGGCGGGCAAGGGTTTTATTCCCGTCCAGATCATACGCTGCCCGCGCTTTGCCCACGTCGTCGCCGAACCCGGCAAACGCCTGGTCCTTGGTTCTTGCACGCGCATTGCCGACGTCGTCGCTGTTGGCGCCTATCATCAGCGGCACCTTTGCCTGGCGTCCCGCCGCGTGGACCATCCACGCCTCCTCGGCGACCAGGCGGCCATCGATCATCGGCCCGCCCGCATCCTCCGACCACGCGGCCAGGTTCAGGCCATCGGTCACCTTGTCGGCGGGGAGGGCGCGCAATGCGGCCAAGGCCTTCGCATCGCTGCCGGCGATGCCCATGCGCGCGGCAAACCGCAAGCCTAGCGTTTCGGACGAGGGCCGCCTGGCATGATCCTGACGCAGGTCGGGCGATCCTGTCCGGTTGCCGCGGCCGGCGCCGTCCGACTGCACCACCGCGCGCGCGAACAGCCCTTGCGACAAGGGCGAGGTCAGCAAAAAATTCACCGATCCGCCGCCGGCCGACTCGCCGAACACCGTCACTTGCGCAGGGTCCCCGCCGAAGGCCGCGATATTCGCCTGCACCCATTTCAGCGCCGCGAGTTGGTCCATATAGCCGTAATTGCCGAGCAGGCCGCGGTCGGCGTCCTGCCGGCTCAGCTCCGGAAAGCCGAAGAAGCCGAAGCGGCCGACCCGGTAATTGAAGCTGACGTAGACGATGCCGTCGCGCGCGAACGGCGTGCCCTGGTAGATGTCCGGCGAGCTGCCGCCATTGATGAAACCACCGCCGTAGATCCACACCAGCACCGGCAGCTTCTTGCCTTGCGCGCCGGCGGGACGCCAGACGTTCAGGTACAGGCAGTCCTCGGCCGGCGTGGTGCTCAAGGGCGCGTCGTCGCCGGCAAACGGCTGCTGCATGCAGTCGTGGCCGAAGGCCTTGGCGGACCGCACGCCGTTCCACGCGGCGGCCGGCTGCGGCGCGCGCCAGCGCAGCTCGCCGACCGGCGGCGCGGCGAACGGAATGCCTTTGAAGGACTCGACGCCGGCGTCCGCCACGCCTTCGAGCTTGCCGGTTGCAACGCCGACGACCGGCGCCGCGACGCCCACGGCGGGCGTCAGCAGCGCCGCTGCGATCAGGGAGAGGATATTAAATCGGCGCACCGCAGTATTTCTCCATATAGGCTTGATGGGGCGGCAGCTGAGCGACCGTCCGGTTGACGGTCGACCGTATGCCCTCGAGGAAGTGCAACAGCTCCGCGTCGCCCATCAGGTCGGCGCTCTGGTGATGCTGGTCCGGCATGATGCCCTGTCCCAGCATGACCTGGATCCAGGAGTTCTCCGCGAACAGTTCGTTCGGGATGCGGAACACGCGGCCGGTCTCGCGGAACAACTCGATGCGGTGGCGCAGCGAGGCCGGGATGTCCATGTTCGCGCAGTCGCGCCAGAACGGCGTGTCGCGCCGGTTCGTCACGTGGTAATGCAGGATGATGAAATCGCGGATGTGCTGGATCTCGGTGGCGGTCTGCTTGTTGTACTCGTCGATGTCGGACTGGCAGATGCCCGTCGCCGGGAACATCTGCATCAGGCGGATGATGCCGCGCTGGATCAGGTGGATGCTGGTCGACTCGATCGGCTCCAGGAAGCCGCTGGCGAGGCCGATGGCCACGCAATTGCCCT
>DASRXO010000330.1:0-2144 GCA_035654095.1 Telluria sp. | reverse complement strand
CCTGATCGTCGATGACGAAGCGCCGATGCGCGACCAGCTGCGCGCCCGCCTGCGCGAAGTGTGGCCGGAGCTGGTGGTCGTCGGCGAGGCGGCCAACGGCATCGACGCGATCGCGATGGCCGCGCAGCACCGGCCGCAGATCGTGTTCCTCGACATCCGCATGCCGGGCCTGAGCGGGATCGACGCGGCGCGCCAGTTGTACGACCGCTGCCACATCGTGTTCGTCACCGCCTACGACCAGTACGCCGTGGACGCGTTCGAGCAGGGCGCCATGGACTACCTGCTCAAACCCGTGGTAGCCGAGCGCCTGAAGATGAGCTGCGAACGCCTGCGCCTGCGGCTGGCCGCCGCGCCGCAGGACATCGGCGCGCAGCTGGCCCAGCTCACGCGCCTGCTGCAGCAGGGCGAAGGCCGCAAACACGAGTACCTGCGCTGGATCCAGGCGCAGGTCGGCAGCAGCCTGCGCATGATCAGCACCAGGGAAGTCCTGTTCTTCCAGTCGGATGAAAAATACACGCGGGTGCAGACCGCATCGGCCGAACTCTTGATCCGCAAGACGCTCAAGGAGCTGGCCGACGAACTCGATCCCGACGAATTCTGGCGCATCCACCGCTCGACGCTGGTGCGGGTCGACGCGATTGCCGAGGTCACGCGCGACATGCGCGGGCGCCAGATGCTCAGGGTCCGCAACTATCCGCAGGAGCTGGAGGTGAGCCGCAACCACGCCCACCTGTTCCAGCAGATGTAGCCGCGCAGCGCCGCACCGCAAACGCCGCCAATCCGTTACCATAGGACCTCGTCGCACTTTCTTCGGGAGGCAGGCATGTCCGCGATACCAAAACTCACCACCGCCACCGTGACGCCGTGCCTGCGCTACCGCGACGCGCCCGCCGCCATCGACTGGCTGTGCGCTGTCTTCGGCTTCGAGCGCCACCTGGTCGTGCCAGGCGACGACGGCAGCATCCGTCATGCACAGTTGTCGTTCGGCAACGGCATGATCATGCTGGGCTCCGCGCAGGGCGACAACTGGTATGGCAAATTGATGGCGCAGCCGGACCAGATCGACGGCCGTCAGACCCAGACCATCTGCCTGGTGGTCAACGACGCCGACCTGATTTACCAGCGCGTCAAGGCGGCCGGAGTGGAGATCCTGCAGGAGATCGAGGACGCCAGCTACGGCGGGCGCGGTTTCAGCTGCCGCGACCTCGAAGGCCACGTCTGGACCATCGGCACTTACGACCCCTGGCAACATTAATCGGAGGAGTTCATCATGTCACGCGCAGTCCATTTTGAGATTCAGGCATCGAACCCGCAAGCGCTGATCGACTTCTATTCCAGCCTGTTCGGCTGGGCCTTCAACAAGTGGGACGGCGGCGAATACTGGATGGTCCACACCGGTCCGGAGGAGCAGCCCGGCATCAACGGCGGGCTGCTGCCGCGGCGCGGACCGGCGCCGGCCGAGATGGCGGCGGTGAACGCGTTCGTGATCACGGTCGACGTCGAGGACATCGACGCCATGATCGCCGCGGCGACCGGATTGGGCGGCGCCGGCGGGAAACTGGCCGTGCCCAAGATGGCGGTGCCCGGTATCGGCTGGCTGGCCTACGTCAAGGACCCGGACGGGAATATCTTCGGCATGATGCAAGCCGATATCGACGCAGCGTGAGGTGGGCGATGAGCGACGATGAACAGGCGATCCGCCACTTGATCGAGACCTGGCTGAGCGCGACGCGCAGCGGCGACGTGGACACGGTGCTGACGCTGATGGCGCCGGACGTGGTGTTCCTGGTCGCGGGCCAGCCGCCGATGCAGGGGCGCGAGGCGTTCGCCGCGAGCTTGCGCGGCATGCTGGCGACGCATGCGATCGAATCGAGCAGCGAGATCGACGAGATTGCGGTGGAGGGCAAGCTGGCCTACTGCCGCACGCGGCTGGAGGTGACGGTGACCTCGAAGCATGGCGGCACCCCGCTGCGGCGCAAGGGACATACGCTGTCGATCCTGCGCAAGGGCAGCGACGGCAAGTGGCAACTCACGCGCGACGCCAATATGCTCCGGGCAGCAGGATAGGGCTGCGTCCGTCGTTCCCGCCCTACGACAAGGCGTCGATCAATTCGCGGCTCGCCACCTGCACCGGGCGGATCCCG
>DASRXO010000329.1:0-2332 GCA_035654095.1 Telluria sp. | reverse complement strand
TTCTTTACGTACGGCGCCTTCTATCGGGGGTTCGGCCTCTACGTATCGATCTATCTGGTGCTGTGTGCGTACCTGTCCTGGTTCTTGTCGCGATGCGCGGCGCGGGACACCCCGATTCCCCGCGACCTTGGCTGGTCGATGGCGCTCCTTCAGTTGGTAGGAATTATTTTGAGCGCACGATATTTTTCACCGCCGCCCGTCGTATTTTCAGTCGTTCTGACGGTTCTGTTGAGCGCCGCCGCCATCAAGGTTCGGGACCACAGCAGGGGCTCGTGAAGCCCCTGGCTATGCGTCCGTGTCGTCGCCGGGCGCCTTGAACAGGTCCTCGAGCGCCTTGCTATCGGGCTGGCGTCGCACGACACCGCGCCGGCCCGAGAATTCTTCTTCGATGTTGTCGCGGTAGTAGCTCCACGCGGACCCCGAGGTCGACAGCCTGCGCCACACCTCGGCGCCGACGCCCGTATAGTCGATCGCGCTGCCATCATCGAATTCAACCCGCAATGCGCGCTCGCGCGGGTCATAGCCGATCGCCCGCAGTTTTCCGGCATTGATGCGCTTCATCTCCATGATGCGACCGTCCTATCGATAAAACGCTTCGACCTTGCCTTTTAATTTGATCAGCATGGGATTGCCCTTGCGGTCCAGGGTGCGTCCGGCCGGCACTTTGATCCAGCCCTCGCTGATGCAATATTCTTCGACGCCGGTGCGGTCCTTGTCATTGAACTTGATGCCGACCTCATGCTGGAATACCGCAGGGTCGTGGTAAGGACTGCGCGGGTCAAGCGACAGGCGGTCCGGTAAAGGGGGGAGTGTGGTGTCGTTCATGGGCGACAATTATAGCCGAAGGCCAGCCCGCACGAGCCAGGGCGGCTCCATCATCGGGTCTGTTTCTTTGAGGCATGGACGCGGCAGTGCGCTATACTCTTCTGTTCTGGCGCGCCGTGCGCCGCGCCTTGCATTCCATGCCGATCGATATCTTTTCCCTGCTAATTGCCCTGACACTCGGCATGCTGACGATGGCGGTCGCCTTGCCATCCGTGATGGGCCGGGTGAATGCCGCCGCACGCAGGGCGCAGACCGGCGTTGCGCTGCAGGCGGTCGGCTGGGTCCTGCTGCTGCTGTCGGGAATGGCCGCGCCCGGCTTGTGGCTGGACCGCACGCTGTCGACGCTGTCGATGGCCGGCATCGCCGGCGGCCTGGCGCTGAACGCCACCGCCTTCGACCGCTGGTGCGGGCGGGAGGTGTCGAGCCGGGTGCCGGCGCTGATCGCGGTGGCGCTGACGCTGGGCTACGGCATCGGGTTTTCCAGCTACGCGTTCCGGGTCGGCTGGGCCAACGGCCTGCTCGCGCTCCAGATGGCGATGGTGGCGGCGACGCTGTGGCGCAAGCCGCTGGTGCCGGTCGGCCGATGGCGCTGGCTGCTGGTGTTCAGCCTCGTCGCACAGATGATCGTGACCGGCTGGCGCGGCGTGCTCGGCGCCTTCTTCACCCGCGAGTTCCCCTCCTTCCTCACGCCGCATCCTGTCAATATTGCGTTTGCGCTGGTGGCCAATGCGACCATGGTGCTGTCGCTGGCGGCCATCCTGTTGGCGCATCGCGACGAGGCCGCGCGCGCCCTCGAGCGCCTGGCCACGCTCGACGACCTGACCGGCGTGTTCAACCGGCGCGCCTGGCTGCTGCAGGCCAAGGTCGAGCTCGCGATCAGCGCGCGCTACAACCATCCGCTGGCGGTCCTCATGATCGACCTCGACTATTTCAAGCAGATCAACGACAGCCGCGGACACGAAGGGGGCGACCGCGCGCTGCAGTTTTTCGCGCGGGCGCTGGGAGCCGCCTGCCGCAGCGGCGACCTGGTCTGCCGCTACGGCGGTGAAGAGTTTTGCGTGCTGATGAACCATGCCGATTACGCCGCCACCAAGGCCTTCGACCGGCGCCTGCGGGTCTACCTCGAGAGCGCCGCGCTGCAGGAACTCGGCCACGCTCTCAGCTACAGCGCCGGCATCGCGGTGCGCGCCGCGAGCGACGACACGCTGGAGGCGATGCTGCGCCGCGCCGACGAGCGGCTGTACAGCGCCAAGGCGGCAGGCCGATCGCGCACGCTCGACGCCGAGGGACTGCAGCTGGAGCAGTGCAGCTAAGTTACACGGATTCCGAATCCGGCCGCCGCTTCCTAGCCGGGCGCCATCGCGCTGGTGCCGGCGCCGGCCGGCATCACGATCGACAGCGTGGTGCCGTTGCCGCGCCGGCTGTCGATCAGCAGCTCGCCGCCGAACGCGTCGATGCGCTCCTTGATGCCGCGCAGCCCGAAGGCGGCGGCCTTGCCGGCGTCGCC
>DASRXO010000328.1:0-5484 GCA_035654095.1 Telluria sp. | reverse complement strand
GCGCCGTGCCGTGCGGCAGGGTCAGCCAGCCGGGAATCTCGAGCCCGTCGCGCGCCTTGTAGTGCACCACTTCCTGACTGCCCATGCGGGCCGGGTCGATCTGCGGCCGGCTGGCGCCGACCTGCTTGAGGGTCTTGGCCTCGGTATTGAACAGCCAATACCTGCGCGGCTGGATGTCGGAATACGATTCGACCAGCACCCACGGCAGCTCCGGGCGCGCGGCGACCGACACCAGATTGACGGTGCCAGGCAGCGCCGCATCGACCGCCTGCTGCACCGCCTTCATTGCGGGATCGAACCACAGCGTCGATTCGGCATCGGTGGTGAAGCGCATGCCCAGCACCTTGTTGGCGTTGCTGATCAGCCGGCCATGGAAGTCATAGCCCTCGGTGACGATCAGCGGACTGGCGCCGAGTTTGCCGGCCGCCAGGTCGTAGGTGTAGACGGCCGCCTTGTCGTGCCCGGCGTTGGCCAGCACATACAGCGTGCCGTCCGGGCCGAACGCCAGCGGCTCGAAGCTGTTGCGCCGGTACAGCGGCTGCTCGGTCAGCTTGCGCCAGACGCCGCTGGCGGGCTCGCGGTACCAGGTGGTTTCGACGTCGGCGTCGGCGCTGGCCGCGATCCGCGGCTCGCCCTTGTGGTCGAGCATCCAGCGGTAGGTCGTGCCGGGATGCGGCACGGCGCTCGGGCGGCCGGTCAGCGTGTTGAGCTTGTAGAGGTCGACATTTTTCTCGCTGGTGGCGGTGATCACGTAGACGAACTCGGAATCCTGGGCGCCGATCTGCGGCAGCATGTGGGTATTCCACGACATCAGTTCGCGCTGGGCGGGGCTGCGCATTGCGATGATGACGTTGCCGTTGCGGTCAGCCAACTGGCGCAGCGCGCTGCCGTCGCGATTGACCGCATACAGGCCCGGCGCGTTGTCGATCTCGCCCACGCCCGACTGGCGGTCGGCGGTGTCGAACACCAGCCGCTGGTCGCTGATCCAGCGGAAGTTGCCGATGTCGGCATCGGCAAAGAACGCGACCGGCTTGCCGGTATTGCCGACCAGGTCGAACACGGCCAGATAGTCGCGCCGCCCCTTTTCGCCGCTGCGCACGGCGAGATAGCGTGCGCTGGGCGACAGCACCGCACCGCTGACGGCAGGGTTCTCGAAGAATTGTTCGATCGGGACCGGCTCCGCGGCGGCGGCAGCGAAGGTAAGCAGGCAGGCCGTGAAGGCCGACAGGAAGCGTAGCGGCATGGAAGCCTTGGAGTTGGTTATTGTTCGGTCAAGTTTAACGCTTTGCCATGTCGTTGGCTACTCCGGCGCGCGGAGATGGTCGACCAGGCCGATGGTGCGGCGCGTCGGCGCCGGCGTCAGCAGGCTCACGCCGACCAGCACCGCGATCCCCGCCGGCACCCCGAAGATGCCGGCCGAAATCGGCGCGATGTTGAACCATTGCCCGGCCGCGCTGCCGCCCAGGATCGGATTGGTGTGCAGCATGTAGTAGACGCAGGTGATGAAGCCGGCCGCCATCCCGGCCATCGCGCCCGCATGGTTGGCGCGCTTCCAGAACACGCCCAGCGCCAGCGCCGGGAACAGGGTCGAGGCAGCCAGCGAAAACGCCGCGCCCACCAGCGACAGGATATCGGCCGGCTTCTGCGAGGCGGCGTAGGCCGCGATGAAGGCCACCGCCAGCAACAGCAGCTTGGAGATCGTCACCCGCTTCTGGGTCGAGGCGGCCGGATCGACCACCTTGTAGTAGACGTCGTGCGACAGCGCGTTGGAAATCGCCAGCAGCAGGCCGTCGGCGGTCGACAGCGCGGCGGCCAGCCCGCCGGCCGCGACCAGCCCCGAGATCACATAGGGCAGGCCGCCGATTTCGGGCGTGGCCAGCACCAGCACGTCGCCGTCGATCGCGATCTCGGCCAGCTGCAGGATGCCGTCGCCGTTGATGTCGGCGATGCTGATCAGCGGATTGACCTTGTCCACATTGGCCCAGTACGAAATCCAGGTCGGCAGGTGCGCGAAATCGCTGCCGACCAGCGAGGTGTAGATGTCGTACTTGACCAGCACCGCCAGCGCCGGGATCGTCAGGTAGATCAGCAGGATGAAGAACAGGGTCCAGAATACCGACACCCGCGACTCGTGCACCGAGGGCGTGGTGTAGGAGCGCATCAGGATGTGCGGCAGGGCGGCGGTGCCCAGCATCAGGCAGAACACCAGCGCCAGGAAGTTGTTGCGGCGGATGTCGGACTGGGCCCGGTCTTCGCCGGGAAACGGCGTGGCGTGCGGCTCGGGCGCCTGGGCGCGCGCGAGGTTGGCGTTGCGCAGGTCGGTCCACACGCGCGCGGCTTCCTCCGCGCTTTTCGGGTAGGCGATCAGCACCCGCTCGGCGCTGCGGATCTCGAACAGGCTGGCGTTGCGCTGCTTGACCGCGTCGATATCGCGCTGGACTTCCTGCTTGCCGGCCTGCCAGGAGCCGGGCAGCGCCTTGAGGCGCGCCGCATACACCTCGGCGCGCTGGCGGAAGATCGCGCGCACCTCGAGTTCCTTGGGATCGCGTTCGAGCTGGGCTTCGCGCTGCGCCAGCTTGGGCAGCACCGAACCGTAAGCCACCTGCGGCAGCGGATTGTCGGCGTGCTTGACCGACAGCCACATGGTCGGGATCAGGAACGCGACCAGGATGATGATGTACTGCGCGACCTGGGTCCAGGTGATCGCGCGCATGCCGCCCAGGAACGAGCACACCAAAATGCTGGCCAGGCCGAGGAAAATCCCGACCGAAAAATCGACCCCGGTGAAGCGCGAGGCGATCAGCCCCACCGCGTAAATCTGCGCCACCACGTAGGTGAACGAGACAGTGATGGTGGCGCCCACCGCCATCAGGCGCACCGGCGCGCCGCGCCCGCCCGCGCCGCCGCCGTAGCGCGCCGCCAGGAAGTCGGGGATGGTGTACTGGGCGAACTTGCGCAGGTAGGGCGCGATCAGCAGCGCCACCAGGCAGTAGCCGCCGGTCCAGCCCATGATGTAGGCCAGGCCGTCGAAGCCGTGCAGGTACAGCCCGCCCGCCAGGCTGATGAAGCTGGCCGCCGAGATCCAGTCGGCGGCGGTGGCCATGCCGTTGAACATGGCCGGCACCCGGCGTCCGGCCACATAGTATTCGGTCACGTTCGAGGTGCGGTTGATCACGCCGATCGCCGCGTACAGCACGATGGTGGCGAACATGAACAGGTAGCCGATCCACACCCGCGGCATGCCTTCCTTCTCCAGCATCGCGAGCGCGATCAGGAAGGCGGCGAAGCAGGCGCTGTACCACAGGTAGTAGCGGCTCAGTTTCCTGAAGAAGGCGCTCATGGGCTGTCCCTGAAGTCGCGGTCGAGCCGGCGCATGCGCCAGGCGTAGACGCCGAGGATGGCGAGGTAGATCAGCGAGGCGCCCTGGGCCGCCAGGTAGAACGACAGCGGCCAGCCGAACAGCGACAGGGCCGCCAGTTCGCGCGCGAAGAACACGGTGCCGAAGCTGGTCGCGAACCATACCGCCAGCAGCGCCACCGTCAGGCGCCGGGTGCGGCGCCAGTGGCGGTAGCGCGCCGCCAGCAGGGCGCGCCGCTGGCGCAGGGCGGCGGCGTCGTCGGTCGGGATGGCGGGGGCTTCAGGCGGCATCGGCTTGGCGGCTTTCCGGCGGCGGGAAGGTCAGGCGGAACAGGCTGCCCGGGAATTTGGCGACCTGGCTGCGCGGGTTGCCGAAGACGTCGACTTCGGCGCCGTGCTGCTGGGCGATCTCGCGCACGATGGCCAGGCCCAGCCCGCTGCCCGACGCACTGTTGCCGAGGATGCGGTAGAAGCGCTCGAACACCTGGGCCCGTTCGGCCGGCGCGATGCCGGGGCCGGTGTCCTCGACTTCGAGGATGGCCTGGCCGGCGTCGCTGCGCACCCGCACCGTGACGCTGCCGCCGGCCGGGGTGTAGCGCAGCGCGTTGTCGATCAGGTTCGACAGCAGCTCGCGCAGCATCAGCGCGTTGCCGGCGATCGGCACCGGCTCGCCCGGCTGTTCGTAGCCGAGGTCGATGCGATGGGCGAACGAGGCCTGCACCCAGTCCTGCACGGTGTCGCGCGCCAGCACGGCCAGGTCCAGCTGTTCGTAGGCCAGGCCGGCGTGCGGCTGGTTCTCGGCGCGCGCCAGCGCCAGCAGCTGGTTGACCAGCCGCGTCGCCGATTCGGAACTCTTGGCCAGTTGCTCCAGCGAGCGGTGGATTTCGTCCGGGTCGAGCTGGCGCAGCGCCAGTTCGGACTGGGTGCGCATGCCGGCCAGCGGCGTCTTCATCTGGTGCGCGGCGTCGGCGATGAAGCGCTTCTGCATGTCGATGGTTTGCGACAGCCGCTCGAGCATGTCGTTGAGCGAGCCGACCAGCGGCGAGATTTCTTCCGGCACCTGGCGCGGGTCGATCGGCGACAGGTCGTCGGGCCGGCGCGCGCGGATCCGCTCCTGCAGCTGGGCCAGCGGCGACAGCCCGCGCGCCAGCGCGAACCAGACCAGCGCCAGCACGATCGGCAGGATGATGAACTGGGGCAGGATCACGCCCTTGATGATCTCGTTGGCCAGCTGGGCGCGCTTGACCAGGGTCTCGGCCACCTGCACCAGCGCGGCGCGCGGCTCCTCGTTGCGCGCCGCCAGCGGCCGCAGGTTCACATACGAGAACGCCACCCGCACCGGGGTGCCGTGCATGGTGTCGTTGCGGAAGTGGACGCTGCCGGTCCCATACTTGTCTTCGTCGAGCGGCTGCGGCAGGTCGCGGTCGCCGTCGACATAGTCGGCGCGCGGCCCGATGATCTGGAAGTAGACGTTGTCGACATCGTCGGCGCGCAGGATGTCGCGTGCGGTGCCGGCCAGCCGCGACACCACCCGGCCATCGACTTCCTTGACCTGCTGGGCCAGCACGGTGACGCTGTCTTCCAGCGCATGGTCGAAGGGCTGGTTGGCGATCGACTTGGCCACCAGGTAGGTGATCGCGATGCTCATCGGCCACAGCAGCAGCAGCGGCGCCAGCATCCAGTCGAGGATCTCGCCGAACAGCGAGTGCTGGATGTTTTCGTCCGGCTCGGGATTGGGCGGCTGGTACAGCGGCTCCAGCGAGTCGGGAGGGGCGGCCGCGCGCGGATTCACTTCGCTTCGTGGCCGCTGTCGGCGCGCGGCGCGTCGGCGAATTTCTCGAGGCAGTAGCCGAGCCCGCGCACGGTGGCGATCCGCACGCCGCCGATTTCGATCTTCTTGCGCAGGCGGTGCACATACACCTCGATCGCGTTGTTGCTCACTTCCTCGCCCCATTCGCACAGGTGGTCGACCAGCTGCTCCTTGGAGACCAGGCGGCCGGTGCGCGCCAGCAGGATTTCGAGCAGGCCCAGTTCGCGCGCCGACAGGTCGAGCATCTGCTCGTTGATGTAGGCGCTGCGGCCGACCTGGTCGTACACCAGCGGGCCGTGGCGGATCACGGTGGGGCC
>DASRXO010000327.1:0-2185 GCA_035654095.1 Telluria sp. | reverse complement strand
CGCCTGCTCGCCCAGGCGCCACTCGAAGCCGGCCTGCTCGGCATGGTATTGGCCGGCCGGGTCGAGCCGCGCCAGGCGCTGGCCCTCGTCGACCACCAGCAGGCGCCCGCCGATGTGGATCGCGGCGGTGGACTTGACCTTGCCGCCTTCGACCACGGCCAGCTTGGTGGTGCCGCCGCCGATGTCGACGTTCAGGATGCGCTGGCCGCTGTCGTGCGAGGCGCGCGCCGCGCCCGAGCCGTAGGCCGCCAGCATCGATTCCATGTGGTGGCCGGCGGTGGCGCACACGAACTCGCCGCCCTGCTCCGCGATCACCGCCGCAATCGCCTGCGCGTTCTCGCGCCGCAGCGCCTCGCCGGTCAGGATCACGGCGCCGGTGTCGATGTCGTCCGGATGCAGGCCGGCGCCCGCATACGACTGGTCGATGATCGCGCCCAGCGCGGCTTCGTCGATCCGGGTCTCGCTCTGGTAGGGCGTGAGCGCGACCGGCGACTGGTACAGGGTCTCGCGCGAGACCACCACGTAGCGGCTCGACAGGTCCTCGCCCATGCGCCGCAGCTTGATGCGCGAAAAAATCACCTGGGTGCCGGAAGAGCCGATGTCGATGCCGACGCTGACCAGCGACACATGGTCCTGCTGCCACACCGGATTGTCTTCCAGCGCGCCTTCGGGCAGGTCGAAGTCGTCGTGATCGTGATCGCTCTCCTCCCCTTCCGGGTGCACGTGGTTGGGGTCCTGGCCGTACAGGTGGTCGCCGAGGCTGTGGCCGGAAGGCTGCTCTGGATTGGTCGCCATGGTCAGATCTTGAACGATTCGAGGGTCTCGGGCGCGAACAGCTCGGTCGGCGTCAGCAGGCGCTTGGACAGGCCCTGTTCGTAGGAATAGCGCAGGAAGGTCGACAGCGTGGCCTGGTTCTTCTCGAAGCCGTAGGGCCAGAAATCGCGGCCCATCTCGCGCCGCGTCTCTTCCACGTGCGCGGTCAGCCACGGCAGCATGGCCTTCAGCGCGGCGGTCTCGTACAGGTCCTGGTAGGTCTCTTGCTGCGCCTGGCAAAAGGCCTTGTACAGCGATTGCGCGACCCAGCGGTTCTGGTCGTACACCTCGCGCCGGATCACCACCGTGTGCATGATCGGGAAGATGCCGGTGCGCCGGAAGTAGTCCTGCTCGACCGGCACGAAGTCCTCGAACAGGCGCTTGACCTTGTCGCTGCCATGGAAGGACGACGGCATGCGCGCGGTGTACAGCGCGTCGATCTCGCCGCTGGCCAGCATCGCCGACAGGGTCTGCTCGGGGCCGATGCGTTCGACCTTGATGTCGGGCGGCAGGTCGAGCTTGAGCTTTTCGGAGCGGTTCGGCTCTTCCTCGCCGCCGGTGTAATAGGTCACGCTGTTGACCGGCACCCCGAACTCGTCCTGCAGCACGCCGCGGATCCAGACCGGCGCCGTCATCTGGTATTCCGGATTGCCGATGCGCTTGCCGATCAGGTCCTTCGGCTCGCGGATGCCGCTGTCGGCGTTCACGTAGATGCAGGAGTGGCGGAAGAAGCGCGAGGGGAACACCGGGATCGCGATGAACGGGCTGTCGCGGAACAGCGACACCGTGTACGAGGACAGCGACATCTCGGCCACGTCGAACTCGCGGTTGCGCAGCATGCGGAAGAAGGTCTCCTCGACCGGCATGTTGAGGTAGTTCAGGTCGATGCCGTCGGGCTGCACGCGGCCCTCGAGCAGGCTGCGGGTCCGGTCGTAGTTCCAGCAACCGAGGCTCAATCGAAGTTTTGACACGGGTGACTCCTGCTCAAAAAGTAGTGAATTCCGTCATTCCCGCGCAAGTGGGAATCCATGCATTGCCAGCCGAGTATGGGTCCCCGCTTTCGCGAGGACGACGTGTTGCGGGCTTCCTAGTAAAAGGCATCGAAATGGATCTGCGATTGCGGCACTTTCTGCTGGATCAGCATGCGCTGGACCGCCTGCGCCATCGCCGGCGGGCCGGCGAAATACACCTCGTGTTCGGGCAGGCGCAGGCCGATGGTCTCGAGCGCCAGTTCGTGCACGAAGCCGACCTTGCCGGACCACGGGTCCGGCGCCGCGGCGTCGGGCATCGACACGATCGGGTGGAACAGGAAGCGCTCGCCGTAGCCGGGCAAGTCGCGCAGCAGGTCGTCGCCGCAGATGTCGCGCGCCGC
>DASRXO010000326.1:0-7534 GCA_035654095.1 Telluria sp. | reverse complement strand
CGCCGGCGATCGCGTGGTCGGGCGCGATGCCGCTGCGCAGGTAGACGGTGAGCTGGTCCAGCGTCCACGGCAATGGCGAAGGCGATGCCGCGTTCAGGGCCGGCACATACCAGCCCTCCGCCTCGCCGCCGCCGAGGTAGCGCCGCTTCTTCTCGGCGCCCAAGGCATTGCGCGGCGAGTGGCAGGCGCCGCAATGGCCGAGCGCCTGCGCCAGGTAGGCGCCGCGGTTCCATTCGGCGTCATGCGCGGGGTCGAGCCGCACTGCCGCGTGATCGAGAAACAGCAGGTTCCAACCGGCGAGCAGCGGGCGTAGGCCGAAGGGGAAGTTCAGGCGATTCGGGTGCGCGGGCGCATGCAGCGCATCGCGCGTCATCATGAAGGCGTAGATGGCGTGGATATCGTCGTCGGCCAAGCGGGTGTAGTGATCGTAGGGAAACGCCGGGTACAGCAGATGGCCATCGCGCGCGACGCCCTCGCGCAGGGCGCGGCGGAAGGCAGGTTCGGACCAGGCGCCGATGCCGGTCGCGCCATCGGGTGTGATGTTGGTGCTGTACACCGTGCCGAACGGCGTGCTGAGCGGCACGCCGCCCGCGTACGGCGTGCTGGGGTCCGCGGTGTGGCAGACCGCGCACTGGCCGACTGCGGCGAGCTGGGCGCCGCGCTGCACCAGGGCGGCGTCGAATGGCGGGCGCTGGGCGGGCGCCTGCGGCGCGATCGCGGGACGCCATGCGAGCGCGGCGACGCCTGCCGCCAGGATGAGCAGCAGCACGGCGACACTCCAAAGCCTGCGCTTTGCGCGCGGCGTGATTTGCTTCATGCGCGATCCTTCCTCCCGCGGCCAGCGGATGACAATCTCGACGACACCGGCAAGGCTAGCACCGCCGCGGCATCGTTCCGTGCAGTGACGCACAGTTCAGCATCGAAGCGTGTATTGCGCAAAAAAAACGCTGCAAGCGGTCAGGCTTGCAGCGTTCGGATGCCGCTTGCTCTGGCCGAGCGCGGCTTGATGACGGAGGTCGACTAGCAGGGCATCAGTGCGGCGCGCGCTTGCGGCGCATTGGCGCGCCGGCGCACGCCTGCGACGGCGAGCAGGCCGGCGAAGAACAAGGCCAAACTCATCGGTTCAGGGACATCGGCAAGGTCGGCTGCGCCGGCGCCGGTGAACGTGGCGCCATCGGCCAGGAAGTCACCCGACAGGCGAACGTCGTACACGCCGCTGTCCAGAATGCCGTATCCGCCCGCGGTCGGGCCGGATAAGGACAGCGTGAAGCCGGTAATGGGTGTAGCCAGATCGCCGGCAAACAGGGCGATGTCGGAAAACGCGAGCGCGGCCGGATCGTCGGCGCTGACCTGGAAGCCAAACCACGCGGTCGGGGGCGGGGTATTGAACAGGAAATCGTAGATGAAGGTGTCGCCGGCCAGTGCGCTGGCGTCGCCCCCCGCAAAACTAAATGTCTGCAAGGTGCCGGGACCCGACATATCCCCCGGCACAAAGAACGTATCGGTAAATTGCGTTGGAGTGGCGGAAGCGTTGACCGCCGCGCAGGTCGCAAGCAGCAGGCCCAGCAATTGATGTTTGATCGATTTCATGTGGTTGCTTTCTTGAATTGGAGAAGAGAGCCCAGCGTCAGAGGCTCACGCCCAGCGCGCGCGCCAGGTTCGTCACGTTCAGCGAGCCGAGTCCGGTCGCTGGGTTGAAGTTGGCGGTGCTCGGATAGAAGAAGTCCGTGCCCGCGGTGATCGGGCGGAACGGCGACCCGGCGCCGTAGCCTTGGACCTTGAACGCGCTGTAGAGCTGCGGTTGGAGCAGGCCGAGGCGGCTTCCCGTGCCTTGGGCAATCAGGGTGAAAATGCCGTTCAGTTGCGGCGCCACGAAGCTGGTGCCGCCGCTGCCCGCGCTGAAGCCGCCGTTTTCATACACCAGATAGTGCAGCCGCTCGCCATCATGGAGATTTAGAATGACCGTATCGATATGGACCTCGATAAAAGGCTGGTTCTTGCTGAAGGTTCTCAAACGGCCCGTGCGCGAAATGCCGCGTGAGCGATGCGTGCACCACACCGGGTGCTACTTGTGCCCGCGAAGCCGTTGCGTGGGCGCGCTCAACGACCCAAATGACCCGGACTTGACCAAGCCCAGGTCTTCCACGTCAGGTCACTGCATTTTTGTACATGGCGCGAACGGGGGCGTCAGACTTCGAGTGCCGATGGAGACCGCGAACGCGCACTACGCGCGCCGAGCAGCCGAAGGACGAGAGCAGACGCCGCCCCACCGCTGGAAGGCGCCAGGCTACGACGAAGAAGACGTGGCGGCGGCCATCCAGTTAATTGACGGATGAGGTACCCATTCGTACCAATTGCGCCTAGTCGGGCTGGCAGTCGCCCGCTTCGCGCGCACGGCTCAGGCGCCAGATGGCGATCGCGTACGCGAGGTTCATGGTGTGAATAATTACGAGGGCAGCGAGCATGAGCGCGTCGAGAATCATGAGTATGCGGTGTCTGAAGTAGTCCCTCGATGATGGCAGTGAGGCAGCAATTCGACGTGCTAATTCTTCATTCCGAGCGGTCGCCGTGCTGGTGGTGAACGCGGCCGACGACGAGCGCAATCCGCCCGAAACCGGAATTATCGAACGGGAACTCAAGCGCGTAAAGAATGGCCGCTACTTCCTCATCCCGGCAAGCGCGCAGACCAGCGGACACAACACGACGACCAAGGCGGCGTTGTGGAAGCAGCCGCTGGCAGAATTACTGCAGAACACGCCGCGCAAAGGACAGTGACCCACGCATAGTGCCGACGCTGCGACTGTCGGCACTGTCCCCCGCGCCCTATCGAGTAAGGCCCCGGGCTAACTTCTTGCCGGGACCGGCGCAGTAGCGGCGTCGCGGCCGCTGATCACGTGGTCCCCGGCGGTGGCGGCGAGCTTGAAGGAATCGAACAATCCCACAAGATTGACCAGGCCGACCAGCAGGAACGCCAGGCGGTAGTCAGCGGCCGGCAAGCGGTCCAGCCCGGTAATTGCCGCCAGCCAGTGGCCCACCCGCACTGCCACCGCGCCGAGCGCAATGCCGAGTCCCAGCGCTACCTGGAAGGCGGTGCTGAACAGCGTGTTCGCCGCCGCCATGCGAGATTGTGGAATATCGGCGAAGGCGATGGTGTTATACGCGGTGAACTGCATCGAGCGCGTCAGGCCGCCGACAAACAGCAGCAGGCAAATCATCCAGATCGGCGTTGCCGGCGACAGCAGGGCGCAGGCCAGCAGCGCGGCGACGTTGATGGCGCCGTTCACCAGCAGCACCGGCTTGAAACCGAAGCGCCGCAAGATGCCCGTGGTCGCCGGCTTCATCAGCAGATTGCCGCCAAAGACCGCAATCACCAGCAGGCCTGAGTGAAAGGCGTCCAGGCCGAAGCCGACCTGGAACATCAGTGGAAGCAGGAAAGGTATGGCGCCAATCGCCATGCGAAACAGCGAGCCGCCCAGGATCGTCACGGAAAACGTCGGGATCTTCATGGAGCTGAGATCGACCAGCGGATGCGCGGCGCGGCGCAAATGCCGCGCTACGATGGCCAGCAAAATCACGCCGGCGGCGAGGAAGGCGCCGGCTTCGCCCCACGATACATTGGCGCGGCCCATCAGTTCCGCCGACCAGGTCAGGCTAAACAACGCGCTGCCGCTCAGCACGAAGCCGGGCCAGTCAAAGGCCCGGCGCTGGGTAGGATGGTGCTTTGGCACCAGCCACAGGGCGACAAAAAAGGCGATCAGGCCGAGCGGCAGGTTGAGGTAGAAAATCCAGCGCCAGGAGGCATAGCTGGTAATGAATCCGCCCACCGGCGGCCCCAGCACCGGCGCCACCAGGGCCGGCCAGGTCAAGGTGGCGATGACGCTGACCAGGCGGTCTTTCGGCGTGTTATTCAACACCACCAGCCGGCCCACCGGCACCATCATGGCGCCGCCGACGCCCTGCAAGAAGCGCAGCGCGACAAAGGCTTCCAGGCTTTGCGCCATGCCGCAGAATACCGACGCCAGCGTGAAGATCGCCAGCGCCGCCGCGAAAACCCGGCGCGGGCCGAAGCGCTCCGCCACCCAGCCGCTGATCGGAATGAACACGCCCAGCGTCAGCAGATAGGCGCTGACGCCGGTGTTCAAGTCGAGCGGCGCGACGCCGAACGACTTTGCCATGTCCGGCACCGCGGTGGTGATCACCGTGCCGTCCAGGTTCTCCATGAAAAAAGCGCCGGCGACCAGCAGCGCCAGCCATGTGCCGTGGCGCTTGTCCAGTACCGGCGCCGTGCTGTCCTTGAGTGTGTCCTTCGTACTACCCGTCATAAACCTACCTTGCTTCGGCCTTGTCCAGGTTCTTACGATATCACTTCGGGCGACTTGCCGCAGGCAAACGGCGGATGGCGCCGCCCATTCAATATGTACAAAACTGGATTGTGGATCCACGCAAACCCATCTGTAGAAAATTGCGTATCCTATGCCGTTGGCGGCAGCAGTCTTCCCAACAGAAAACAAGCAAGCGAACAGTAAACATGCACACCAAAGACAAGATAGCAAGCGGCGCGGCAGGCACGACGGTAACGACGGAAAACAGCGCCCTATGGCGCGCACATCAGGCGCGTGCGCCCGTGCTGACCGGGCAGGACTATAAGACGCTGTCCCTCGCCGCCCTCGGCGGCGCCCTCGAATTCTATGACTTCATCATCTTTGTCTTTTTCGCGACCGTGATCGGCCGCCTGTTCTTTCCCCCGTCGATGCCAGATTGGCTGCGCCTGTTGCAGACCTTTGGCATTTTCGCCGCCGGCTATCTTGCGCGTCCGTTGGGCGGCATGATCATGGCCCATTTCGGCGATCTGCTAGGGCGGAAAAAGATGTTCTCCATGTCCATCCTGTTGATGGCGGTGCCGACATTGCTGATGGGCCTGTTGCCCACTTACGCCACGATCGGTCTTGCCGCACCTTTGCTGTTGTTGTTACTGCGGTTAATACAGGGCGCAGCCGTAGGGGGCGAAGTGCCGGGCTCCTGGGTTTTTGTCTCCGAACATGTACCGGCGCGCCGCGCCGGCTTTGCCTGCGGCACGCTGACGGCCGGCCTGACCGTCGGCATCCTGCTCGGCTCCATGGTCGCCACCGGCCTCAATACGGTCCTTACCCCGGACGAGGTAGTCAACGGCGGCTGGCGCCTGCCGTTCCTGCTAGGCGGCATATTCGGTTTTGGCGCGATGTACCTGCGTCGCTGGCTGCATGAAACACCGGTCTTCGCTGAGTTGCAGAAGCGAAAGGCGCTTGCCGCCGAAGTGCCGCTCAAGGCAGTGCTGCGTGACCACCGCGGCTCGGTCGCGGTATCAATACTGCTGACCTGGATGCTGTCGGCCGCCATCGTCGTGATCATTCTCATGACACCTGCCTTGCTCCAGAAGATGTACGGATTCGACGCACGCACCGCCCTGGAAGCCAACACGGTTGCAAGCCTGTGCCTGATGATCGGCTGCGTGGTGGCCGGCATCCTGGCCGACAGGATCGGGACCAAGCGAACCTTGTTGGCCGGCAGTTTGCTGCTTGCGATCTGCACCTACCTGTTCTACACGACCGTCCGCGCGCGGCCCGACCTCCTGTTGCCAATGTATGCCATGGTCGGCTTCGCCGTCGGTGTGGTCGGCGCCGTGCCCTGCGTGTTGGTCAAAGCGTTCCCGGCACAGGTGCGCTTTTCGGGGCTGTCATTCTCATACAATCTGTCGTACGCGATCTTCGGCGGTCTGACGCCTATTGTTGTGACGACGATGCTAAAGAGCGACCCGCTGGCCCCGGCCTACTATGTGATCGCGGTGTGCGCGGTCGGCATGATTACCGCGCTGTTCATCAAGGACCGGACATCGGCAATTGAATAGGTAGCTGACAGAGGCCGGTACGCATCTGCTTCAGGCTGCGGCGCTGTTTGCGTGGATGTTAAACTTGCTTTTTCAAGGCGAGGAACAGAAATGCGGATAGCAATGATCGGATTGGGCGACATCGCCGAAAAGCCCATCTTCCCATTATCGCCAACCTCGCCGGAATCGACCTGACCTTATGCACCCGCGATGTGGCGACACTGAATCGGCTGGGGGGCCAGTACCGCGTCAAGAGCCTCGTCACCGATATGGTTGCGGCCGCGCGTGCGCTTGCCGAGTAGACGTCTATTCCCTGCCGCAGCATGCGCTCGGCGATTGCGGCAGGGGCGTCGGTTGCGGTATGGATGAAGGCGGCTTGCACGCCGGATGCGATCACAGCACCGATATCGAACGCGGGTTCTGCATTCTCAAATCCGAAATCGAGATCGGCCCCGTCTACCATCGCTTGCCCGACCGCATACGCGCACACGAACATTGAACAGGCGTGCCGAATCGGCGGCCGTTTTCTGGCCAGAATCGACCAGGTGGACAATTTCCTTTTGTTGCGGTGGCGTGAGCTTTGGGCAGCGACCGCCAATGCGGCCTTCTCCGCGGGCGGCCAACAGGCCGCTATTATCGAAAATCTATAATAGTCGAGAATGCATCCGAGAAACCAAACACCCTCTCTGGCACTTCGAGAGTTCACGATAGTGTTGATGCGAAAATCCTACACCGGCCCTACACGGCGAAAAATTCACGGTCGAATCTGCCAAGTGGCAGGATCGGAAAACTTCTAAGCAATTGAAATTACTGAAGAAAACTGGTGCGGCTGGCGGGGATCGAACCCACGACCCTTGGCTTCGGAGGCCCAAAATAGAGTCAATGGTACGGGGGGCGTCTAAAGAACTTCCTCATTATTGGCACAATTTTGGCACACTGCCGCGCTTCCCCATTTTTGCCGACTATCTGCCGACTACCACGTGTAGCCAACTACGTGAACGCAGCAACAATCGCATCGCGATGCACCTTGGAGATAGTCTTGGGTTGAGTCGCGATCACTCCCAAAATTTGCTGCTTCAACTCGTCGGATATGTATCCTTTATACCGCCCCGTACTTGCATTCAGCTGGCCCGCTACCACCGACGCATCTAACGCGAGGATCTCATGGCATGCGACGTTTGAATCGTAGTCCAGGAAGGCATGCTCTGACTGCGGGATGACGACGTTGCAGCGGCTGAGCGCCGGAGTACGAGCGACCAGCTGATTTACTTCCGTATTGATTACGAACATGAGCAGCTTAGGCGCGACAGATGCCACCAATACCAAGTATTTTTCTTTTGTCTTACCGTCACGCGGGAAAGTTACCGGCAGATATAAAACAGCGCCCGGAGTCAGGCGCTGTTCGATGTGCGCTTCCCGTACGGAAGCTGGGAAGAAGTCGCCCAGTGACATCAGTTACGCGTAAAGGAAGGATTCGAGCTCTTCCGCGTTAGGAAGCGTCTTTACGATTTCTTTGAAGGGAATTGCAGCGTTCTCCGGAACTGATTTCCAAGCGGCATCGTGCGTCTCGTCGCTCAACTGCTTGAAAGACTTATGGCCATGCTCAGCCATAGCGTCCTCAAGACACTCAATTTCCGCTTCGCTCAAGAAATCGACATTCGGATCCCGCTT
>DASRXO010000325.1:0-3708 GCA_035654095.1 Telluria sp. | reverse complement strand
GGCAGCCTAAAGCCGCCCACGCCGGCGCGGCGCGTGGCAGAATAGGCACAGCAGTCTCATCCGGCTTTATAAAAGAGAACAATATGCTGAAAGACATGAGTATCAAGAACAAGCTGTACGTCGGTTTTGGCGCGATCGTCGCGCTCATCCTGCTGCTGCTGGCGACTGCCTACGACAAGTTCGACCGCCTGTCCGAAGCGAACGCCTGGGACCGGCACACCATGGAAGTGCTGCGCTCGATCGACCAGATGAACAAAGACATGCTGCAGGTGCAGGTCGAAGCGCGCGGCTACTACTTGACCGGCAACCTCCAGCGGCGCGACCGCACGCGCAAGGAACTGACCGACCTGCCGGGCGCCATCGGCGCCCTGCAAGCGCTGGTCAGCGATAACCCGGTCCAGGTAGCGCGCTTCCGGCAGGTGCAACCCATGCTCGAGGCCTGGGCCCGCGACGTGATCGAATCGCAGCTCGTGTTGCGCGAACAAATGGGCGACAAGCCCGGCGCGGCCGACGCCATGGGCCGCAGCGCGCCCCTGGCAGGCGGCAACACCGCCATCAACAGCATCTACAAGCTGCTGAACGAAGCGTCCGCGGCAGAGCGCGACTTGCTGCGCGTGCGTTCGCAGGCCTCGGCCGCGCTGCAACAGACCATGCTGCTGGTGCTGATCGTGGGCGGCGTGGCCTGCACGCTGCTGGCGCTGCTGATTTCTTACCTGCTGGCGCGGGCGATCCTGCTCCCGCTCAACAACCTGACCCAGGCCGTGGGCCGGATCGCGGCCGGCGAGCAGTCGGCGCGCGCCGCGCTGATCTCGAACGACGAACTGGGCAAGGTCTCGATCGAATTCAACCGCATGGCGCAGGCGATCCAGGACAGCCAGGCCAACGAGCTGGCCGCCACCAACCTGCTGCGCGCGAAAGTCGACGCCCTGCTCGAGACGGTGTCGAAGGCCGCCTCGGGCGACCTGACCGGCAGCGTCGCGATCGGCGGCAGCGACGCCATCGGCCGCCTCGGCGACGGCCTGAAGACCATGTTCGACAACCTGCGCCGCCTGCTCAACAACGTGCAAAAGGCCGGCATCCAGGTCACCACCTCGGCCACCGAGATCGCCGCCTCCGCCAAGCAGCAGGAAGCGACCGGCATCGAACAGGCCCAGACCAGCGTCGAGATCCTGTCGACCACCAAGGAGATCTCGGCCAACACCAGCCAGCTGCTGCGCACCATGGAAGAGGCGACCGCGGTGGCCGACTACACCACCAGCGCCACCGCCGACGCCCAGAACAACCTCAAGCGCATGGACCTGACCATGCAGCACATGGTCGCGGCCACCGACTCGATCAACGCCAAGCTGGCCGCGCTGTCGGAAAAGGCCAGCAACATCAACAGCGTGCTGATCACCATCACCAAGGTCGCCGACCAGACCAACATCCTGTCGCTGAACGCGGCGATCGAAGCCGAGAAGGCCGGCGACGCCGGGCGCGGCTTCTCGGTGGTGGCCACCGAAATCCGGCGCCTGGCCGACCAGACCTCGGTCTCGACCTGGGACATCGAACAGATGCTCAAGGAGATGCAGTCGGCGGTGTCGGCCAGCGTGATGGGCATGGACAAATTCTCGGAAGAGATCCGGCGCAGCGTGGGCGAGGTGCGCCAGGTGGCCGAGCAGCTGTCGTCGGTGATGGACCAGGTGCAGAAGCTGGCGCCGCAGTTCGACCTGGTCTTGCAGGGCATGCAGTCGCAGGCGGTGGGCGCTTCGCAGATCTCGGACACCATGATGCAGCTGAGCGACGCCACCCAGCAGACGGTGGAGTCGCTGAAGGCCACCAGCGAAGCGGTGCACCAGCTGCAGTATGCGGCCGGCGACCTGCAATCGTCGGTCGCCACCTTTGCGGTCAACGCATAGCGCGCGATGAAGGCGCTGATCTTCCACATCGGGCCCGACCGCTACGGCTTGCCGCTGCGCGCCGTGCTGCGGGTGCTGCCGGCGGCCAGCCTGAAACAGGTTCCGCTGGCGCCCGATTACGTGGCCGGCGTGATGGACCTGCACGGCGCGCCGGTGCCGGTGATCGACCTGTCGCGGCTGGCCGGCATCGCGCCGCCGCAGGTCTGGTTCGACACCCGCATCGTGCTGGTCGATTACCGCGCCGACGACGGCACGACGCACCCGCTTGGGCTGCTGGCCGAACATGTGATCGGGGTCGACAGCGTGGACGACGCGGCGCTGGCCGCCAGCGGCGTCGACGGCGCGCCCTTCCTCGGCCGGGTGGCGGGCGGCGCGGCCGGCATGCTGCAGCTGGTCGAGCTGGACCAGCTGCTGGCGCCCGAGGTGCGCGCCCTGCTGTTCCCGCGCGGCGAGGCGGCCGCATGAACCTGGGCGCGCTGCTGCGGGAGGCGAGCGGCCTCGACCTGACCGAGGCGATGGTCGAGCGCGCGCTCAAGCAGCGCATGCGCAGCCTGGCGCTGACGCGGCACGAAGACTACGAGGCGCTGCTGGCCGGCGGCGAATTGCAGCAGCTGATCGAACTGGTGGTGGTGCCCGAGTCGTGGATGTTCCGCGATCCCGAGGCGTTCGGCGCGGCGGCCGATTTCGTGCGCCGGCGGCTGGCCGCGCGGCCCGAGCTGCGCCAGCGCATCCTGTCGATCCCCTGCGCCGGCGGCGAAGAGCCGTATTCGATGGCGATGACGCTGCAGGACGCCGGCGTGGCGCGCGACGCCTGCAGCATCGAAGCGCTGGACTTGTCGGCGCTGGCGGTCGCGCGGGCGCGCGCCGGCCGCTACACGCGCAACGCCTTCCGCGGCCAGGACCTGGCGTTCCGCGAGCGCCATTTCAGCGCCGCGGGCGACGACTACCAGCTCAGCGACGCGATCCGCCAGCGCGTCGGCTTCAGCCAGGGCAACCTGCTGGCCTTCGACGTCAGCGCCAGCGCCGGCCGCTACGACGTGATCTTTTGCCGCAACCTGCTGATCTACTTCGACGAGCCCACCGCCGCCGCCGCGATCGCCAACCTGGCCACCCTGCTGGCCGACGACGGCCTGCTGTTGGCCGGCTATGCCGAGGTGCCGACCTTCTGCCGCCATGGCTTCGTCCAACTGCGCGCGCCGGGCGCCTTCGCGCTGCAAAAGCAGGCGGCGGCGCAGGCGGCCGCGCGGCCGCGCGCCGCCGCCCCCGCGCGCGCCAACCCGCCGCGGCGGCCGGCGGCGCCAGCCAAAGCGGCGGCGCCGGCATTGAGTGCGCCGCCGGCGCCGCTCGCGCGAGCGACGCCGTCCGCGCCGGGCGCGCCGGCCGGTGCGCCGACGGCGCGCAGCGCGGCGCCCGATGGCGCGGCGCTGCTGGCCGAGGCGCGCCGCCAGGCCGACGCCGGCGAATTGCGCGCGGCCGCCGCCAGCTGCCGCGGCGCGCTGGCGGCCAACCCGGATACCGCGGAAGCCTATTTCATCCTCGGCATGGTCAACGACTGCGAGCGCGACAGCGGCGCCGCGGAAGACTGCTGGCGGCGCTGCATCTACCTGCAGCCCGACCACTACGAAGCCCTGTGCCACCTGGCGCTGTTGGCGCAACAGGCCGGCGACGCGGCCAAGGCCAGCGCCTTCCAACAACGCGCCGCGCGGGTCTACCGGCGCAGCCTGGCGGACGCCGGGACCGGGGCCGCACGATGAGCGCGATCCCGATCCAGCCGATCCAGATCGCCGACTGCTGGAACCGCATCGGCGTC
>DASRXO010000324.1:0-2306 GCA_035654095.1 Telluria sp. | reverse complement strand
ATCGGTGTCGGGCTCGAGCCCGGTCATTTCCATGTCCACCCAGACCAGGTTGAACTCGTTGGGCCGCTGGACCGCGGTCGGCGCTGCTACATCGGTGGCTTGTGACATAATTCTCTCTTGGCCTAATCAATCCTGCATTTTCTCACAGGCACAGAATGTATTCACTCGCGTTTTCGCTTTTGTTCATCACTTTTTTCATCCTGACCCTGGCCCTGCGCTTCTGGCTGGCCGGCCGCCACATCCGCCATGTGCTGGCCCACCGCGCCCGGGTGCCGGCCGAATTCGCCGCCCGCATCCCCCTCGCGGCCCACCAGAAGGCGGCCGACTACACCATCGCCAAGACCAAATTCGGCCTGTTGACGCTGCTGTTCAACAGCGCGGTGCTGATCGGCTTCACCCTGCTCGGCGGCCTGCAATGGCTGTCGACCGCCCTGCTGGCGCCGACCGGCGGCGGCATGGCCTACCAGATCGCCCTGATCGTCGCCTTCGCCGCGCTCTCCGGCCTGCTCGACCTGCCTTTCGATTACTACCGCCAATTCGTGCTCGAGCAGCGCTTCGGCTTCAACAAGATGACGCTCGGCCTGTGGCTGGCCGACCTGGCCAAGGGCCTGCTGCTGGGCGCGGCCATCGGCCTGCCCCTGCTCTGGGTGGTGCTCGCGCTGATGGACAAAACCGGCGCGCTGTGGTGGCTCTACGCCTGGCTGGTCTGGAGCGGCTTCCAGCTGTTGATGATGGTGCTGTTCCCGAGCCTGATCGCGCCGCTGTTCAACAAGTTCACGCCGCTCGACGACGCCAGCCTCCAGGCCCGCATCGAGGGCCTGATGCAGCGCGTCGGCTTCGCCTCCAAAGGCCTGTTCGTGATGGACGGCTCGAAGCGCAGCGCGCACGGCAACGCCTACTTCTCGGGTTTCGGCGCCAACAAGCGCATCGTGTTCTTCGACACCCTGCTGGCCCGCCTCGCGCCGCAGGAAATCGAGGCGGTGCTGGCGCACGAGCTGGGCCACTTCAAGCTCAAGCACATCGTCAAGCGCATCGCCGTCATGTTCGCGATCTCGCTGGCCTTCCTGGCCCTGCTCGGCCACCTGAAGAACCAGGCCTGGTTCTACACCGGCCTCGGGGTCGAGCCGCTGCTGGGCACCTCGAACGACGCGCTGGCGCTGATCCTGTTCATGCTGGTGCTGCCGGTGTTCACCTTCGTGCTCTCGCCGCTGAGCTCGATCACCTCGCGCAAGCACGAGTTCGAAGCCGACGCCTTCGCCGCCACCCACACCGACGCGCGCGACCTGGTTTCGGCGCTGGTCAAGATGTACGAGGATAACGCCTCGACCCTGACGCCCGACCCGCTGCACTCGGCCTTCTACGATACGCACCCGCCGGCCAGCGTGCGCATCGAGCAGCTGCACCTGGCCGCGCCATGAGCCTCGCCGACCGCCATTGCCAGCCTGTGGTGAGCGCGCTGGACGCCGGCGCGGTCGGCGCGCTGCTGCCGCAAGTGCCCGGCTGGGCGGTCGAGGGCGGCAAGCTGGTGCGCCGCTTCGGCTTTCGCAACTACTACGAGACCATCGCCTTCGTCAACGCGCTGGCCTGGTTCACCCACCGCGAAGACCACCACCCCGAGCTGACGGTCGGCTACAAGGAGTGCACGGTCAGCTACGCCACCCATTCGGTGGGCGGCGCGTTGTCGGACAACGATTTCATCTGCGCCGCCAAGGCCAACGCGCTGTATGCCCGGCGGGCCGGCGCATGAGCGAGCTGACCGGCACCATCATCGCCGCCCACGGCCGCCACTACCTGGCCGACGTCGCCGGCCGCAAGCTGCAATGCGTCACCCGCGGCAAGAAGACCAATGTGGCGGTGGGCGACCTGGTGCACCTGAAGATGACCTCGGACGACCAGGCGGTGATCGAAGCGATCGCCGAGCGCAAGACCCTGCTGTACCGCTCCGACCAGTACAAGTCGAAGCTGCTGGCGGCCAACCTGACGCGGCTGTTCATCGTGGTCGCGACCGAGCCCGGCTTTGCCGACGACCTGATCTCGCGTTCGCTGGTGGCGGCCGAGGCGGCCGGCATCGAGGCCCACCTGATCCTCAACAAGACCGATGTCGCCGCGCTGCTGCCGAAGGCGCGCGAACGGCTGCGGGCCTACACATCGCTCGGCTACCCGCTGCACGAAGTGTCGGCGCGCGCCGCGCCCGAACATGCGGTGGCGACCCTGATGCCGCTGCTGGCCGGCCAGTCCTCGATCTTCATCGGCCAGTCCGGCATGGGCAAGTCCTCGCTGATCAACCTGCTGGTGCCGGACGCCGA
>DASRXO010000323.1:0-2688 GCA_035654095.1 Telluria sp. | reverse complement strand
AGGGATGATGGCGCCCAGCTTGACCAGCTTGCGGGCCTTGGTGTCGTACAGGTTGAACATATTCGGCTGCACGTCGGAGAACGACTCGACCAGCACATAGCTGGTTTCGGCGCGCCGCGGTATCGATATGCGATTGGCGGTGCCGGGCAGGAGCCGGTCGAGCGCAGCCTGCACCGCCTTCATGCCGGGATCCAGCCATACCGTCACTTCGGCATCGATGGTGTAGCGCAGGCCGAGCAGGCCGCGGTCGGTCGATACGAAACCGGGATCCAGGTCGAACTCGGGCGAGGCCAACATCGGCTTTGCGCTCAAGCTGCGGGTGGCCGGGTCATAGATGTACAGGGCCGACTTGTCGCCACCGCCGTGCGCGCGCACATACAGCTTGCCGTCGGCATCGACGTAGCGCGGCGCAAGCCCCCCTCCCACGAAGCGGTTGAATTCGTCCACCTTGGTCCAGTGGCCGGCGGCGTCGCGGTAGTGCACCGCGCTGGTGTCGTCCTTGCCGGTCGTGGTCACGCGCAGCTCGCCCGCCTGGTCCATGATCCAGGACGTCGAATGCAGCGGCGCGTCGACATCGACGGTCCTTCCGGTGACGGTGTTCAGCCGTCTCAGCTTGATGTAGCCGAACGTCTTTTCGCTGAATTCATCGGGCGTGATGACGAACACCTCGTCGCTGTCGCGCTTTCCGACCGCGCCGTGCAGGAAGGTATTCCATGGCAGGACATTGCTGTCGCCATACTGGTCCCTGATGAAGGCGCGCGCGCTTTCAACCAATTCGCGAAATCCGCTGCCGTCGTGATTCACCGCGAACAGACCTGGTCCCGCCTCGACCAGACCGGGGCCGGCAAGCTCGGTGTCCAGGTCGAACACCAGGCGTTTATCGTTGACCCACATGAAGTGGTTCACATCGGCGGTGCTGAAGGACGCGGCCACAGTCGACTGCATGGTCTGCAAGTCGAGCACCACCAGCCTGGCCCTGCCTTCCTCGCTCGCGATGCGCAAGGCCAGCAGGCGTCCGTTGGGCGACAATGCTGCGCCGCTCAACTCCGGCTTGCGAAAAAACTGCTCAGCGCGCGGACGCTGGGCCGGCGCGTCGGCAGCGAGCACGCCGCCGCACCCGAGCGCCAGGACGAAGACGATCAGCGACCGCATCGATAGCCGATCACGCGCATTAGCTCTTCGTCGCGCCGAAATCGACCGCGGGCGCGGCGCAGTGGTCGGCGATGTACAGCGCGTGCGGCGGCATCGCCTTGACGCAGGCCTTGATCACGCCGCTGACCTCTTCCAGGTAGGTCTGGATCTCCTGCTCGCCGATCAAATCGACCAGCGGATGGTAGGTCCGCGGCCGCAGGCCCTGGCCGTGCATGACCTGCAGCCAGCTGATCTTGCTGAACAGTTCATCGGCGTGGCGGTAGACCCGGCCGTTGGCGCGGTAGACGTCGATCTTGTGCTGCAAGGTCTCGGGAATCTCCATCGTCCGCACATAATTCCAGAACGGCGTGTCGGTGCGCTCGGTGGCCTTGTAGTGCAGGATCACGAAGTCGCGCACCCACTCGTATTCGGTGTCCATCATCTGGTTGAACTGGCGCGTTTCCGACTCCTCGAAGCCGGCGCTCGGGAAGTAGGTGATCAGGTGCGCGATGCCCATCTGGATCAGGTGGATGCTGGTCGACTCGAGCGGCTCGAGGAAGCCGCTCGACAGGCCGATCGCCACCACGTTCTTGACCCAGGCCCGCTTGCGCTTCCCGGTCACGAACTTGATCGGGCGCGGGCTGGCCAGCGCTTCGCCGTCGAGGTTCGCCATCAGGATGGCGGCCGCCTCGTCGTCGCTCATGTATTTGCTCGAATAGACATGGCCATTGCCGGTCCGGTGCTGGAGCGGGATGCGCCACTGCCAGCCGGCGCCGCGCGCGGTGGCGCGGGTGTACGGCGTGAGCTCCTTGACCGAGGCGCAGGGCACGGCCAGCGCGCGGTCCATCGGCAGCCAGTGCGACCAGTCCTCGTAACCCGACTTGAGCGCGCCCTCGATCAGCAGCGCGCGGAAGCCCGAACAGTCGATGAACAGGTCGCCGCCCACCACCTCGCCGCGCTCCAGGCGCAGCGCTTCGACGAAGCCGTCGCCCTCGCGCTGGCGGACCTCGACGATCTTGCCTTCGATGCGCTGCACGCCGTGGGCCTCGGAAAACTCGCGCAGGAATTTGGCGTACAACGAGGCGTCGAAGTGGTAGGCATGGGCGATCTGCGCCAGCGGCGAATTTTCCATCTTCGGCTGGGCGCGGATGAATTTATTGGCCCGGCAGGCCGCGGTGTTGATCGAATAGTGGTCCAGCGGCTCGGCCTTGCCGGCCAGGTACTGCTTGAGCCAGTACTGGTGGAAGTCGACCGTCCACAAATCCTGGCCGATCACCCCGAAGCCGTGGATGTAGCGGTCGCCCAGCTTGGCCCAGTCGACGAACTCGATGCCGAGCTTGAAGGTCGCCTGGGTCTTGCGCATGAATTCGTCTTCGTCCAGGCCGAGCAGGCGGTTGAACAGATTGATCATCGGGATCGTCGCCTCGCCCACGCCGATGGTGGAAATCTCGTCGGACTCCACCAGCTTGATAGTGTATTGCCCCTTCAGGACCTTGGACAAGGCGGCCGCCGTCATCCAGCCCGCGGTGCCGCCGCCCACGATCACAATCTCGGAAA
>DASRXO010000322.1:0-2246 GCA_035654095.1 Telluria sp. | reverse complement strand
CGACCGAGGCCGTGTTGAAACCGAGATTGCGCTCCTGGTAGCTGGCGCTGACGGCCACGCCGAACTTGCCGTCGGCGAAGGTATTGCTGTAGATGCCGGAGATTTCAGGCGTGGTCGATTTGCTGGCCTTGACGTCGCCGGGCAGGTTGTTGTTCGAGGTATCGTTGACTGCCTTGACGCCGATGCTCGAGTACAGGCCCGGGCGCTCCAGCGGCCGCGCGGTCATCACGTTGAGGGTGGCGCCGATGCCGCCGGTCGGCGTTTCGGCACGGCTGGTCTTGTAGACCTGGATCTGGGAGATCGCTTCCGAGGCGAGGTTGGCGAAGTCGAACGCGCGGCCATTCAGGTCGTTCAGGTTGGACGTCGCCATCTGGCGGCCATTCAACAGCACCATGTTGAAATCGGGGCCGACGCCGCGCACGGTGACTTTCGAGCCTTCGCCCATCGAGCGGTCGATCGACACGCCGCTGATGCGCTGCAGCGCCTCGGCCAGGTTGGTATCAGGGAATTTGCCGATATCCTCGGCAACGATGCCGTCGACGATGCCGTCCGAATTGCGCTTCAGGTTCATCGAGGAGCCAAGGCTGTTGCGAAGGCCGGTAACGACGACGGTCTGGAGCTCGGTCGATGAGACAGGCGTGTCGGCCTTGACGGCGACCTGTTCCTGAGCGTAGCCCGGCGCGACCAGTGCCGCGCAGGCACTGGCGACCGCCAGGCTCATCAATTTTTGTTTTGTCCTTGGATAGTGCATTTGTTCTCCTCTTTTTTATGAATATGATCGGTAGCCACATTTCATTTTCTCTCCGTTGCACCGGAACAATTTATTGCAGTATTTCTATTTATCCTCCTTGGTATGGAAACGTTTCCACATCGGTCTTGTGAATATTAGGGTCAGCGAAAAAAATTGTCAATCGAATATTCCACGCGGCCTGTATTTGCGCTGAATTTCGGCGGCGTTGCGCAACAGCTTGAGCGAATTTCCCAGCGGCAATTGGCCTGCTCAGGGCCGGTACACGCGCACGTAGTCCACTTCCATTTGCTGGGGCAGGCTGCGGTCGTCGACCGCGCCGCCCAGGTCGCCGCCGATCGCGAGATTCAGCAGCAGGTATTGCGGACTGCCGAACGGCCATTTCTTGTAGTCGCCGTCCTTCGGATTGATCAACTGGTTGTAGTTTTTGTCGTCGATGCCGATCACGACCCGGTCCTCGCTCCAGGTCAGCTGGTAGTTATGGAAGGCGTCGCAGGCGTCGCCGACGGTGGTGCCCTTGGTGTTGGGCGTGCCTGCCGGCCAGTTTTGGGCGCCGGTGTAGATGCTGCCGAGGATCTCGCCGCGCTTCTTGCCGACGTGCTCCATGATGTCGATCTCGCCGTCGCCCGGCCAGGCGCCCTTGGTGCCGAGCATCCAGATCGCCGGCCAAGTGCCGAGGCCGCAGGGCAGCTTGGCGCGCACCTCGATGAAGGCGTAAGTCCAACTGGCTTTGCCGCGCGTGAGCAGGCGCGCCGACGAATAGGCCTGGCCGCCATAATCGGCCATCGTGCCCAACGCTTCCTTGCGTGCGGTGATGATCAGCTTGCCGCCTGCGACGCGGCTGTTTTCGAGACGGGCGCGGGCGTAGTATTGGAGTTCGTGGTTGTACCAGCCGGCCTTGTTGCGCTCGGTGTCATAGTCCCATTTGCCGGGGTCGGGCAGGCCGTCGACGTCGAATTCGTCGGCCCAGGCCAGCTTCCAGCCGGCGGGCTTGCCGCCGGGCGGCAGGGCAGGCGCCGGCACGGCCGCCGCCGCGGGCGCCGATACGTCCGTGGCGGCGCTGATGCCGCCGCCGCAGGCCGTCATCAAGGCCAGCGCCGTCATGAGCGTCATTTGTTTCGTCATCGTCAGGCCCTCTTCGTGCTACGATTGGAAAGCTTTCCATGCGGCTGGATAAATATAGCACCGATCGAATTTCAAAGTCAATTTGCAGTGCGGCATGGCCACGCAGGCGATGTGAGGAGACAAACGATATGAAAATCTGGTCATTGGCGGCCCTGGTGGCGCTGCTCCTGGTTCAGAGTCAGGCAAATGCGGACGGGACCCGGCCCGCCTTCCGCTGGCCGAACGGGGCCAGGGCGGCGGTAAGCCTGGCGTATGACGACGCGCTGGATTCGCAGCTGGATCACGCGATTCCGGTGCTCGATAAATATGGCTTGAAGGGCAGCTTCTATCTTCAACTGTCCAATCCATCGGTGGCCAAACGGATGGCGCAATG
>DASRXO010000321.1:0-7635 GCA_035654095.1 Telluria sp. | reverse complement strand
CCATTCTTGAGGTCGAACCGAATCACGCCGATGCGAATCACAACCTGGGCGTGTTAGCGCTGCAAATGGAGCAAGCCGCGGCGGGCCTGCCGCATTTAAAAGCGGCATTGGAAGCGAACCCAAACCAAGGACAATATTGGCTCAGTTACATCGACGCACTGATAAGGACAAACCAACTCGATATCGCGCGACAGTTGCTAACGCAGGGATGCGAACGGGGCTTGCAAGGAGATGCGGTGGACGCGTTAGCGGGAAGGCTGCGTCCAGGGAGAGCCGAGAAGCCGGCTGAGCTGGAATCTGCCATTGTTCACCGGGAAGCGGGTCGTTACAGTGAGGCCGTGCAGGTGCTGCAAGATCGGCTAGGCCGCCATCCGCAGGACGCATATGCCAGCGCGCTATTGGCTCAGGTTCATTCCCTCAATAAGCAGGAGGCGGAAGCCTGGATAGCGCTACGCACCGCCTTGGCAATCGATCCAACCATGCCGATGGTCCAGCGCAATCTTGCACGTCTCTTGCTCAAACAGCAAAACGTAGTGGATGCGCTGCAGGCAGCCCAAGCGGCATATCGGAGCGATGCCACGGACCCGGAAAACCAACTGGTTCTCGCTGCAGCCTTAAGCGCTAACAACGAGCACGAACAAGCTTACCAGCTGGTGACGACGGTTCTACAACATCACCCGAACTACGCCGAAGCTTTTGCCAATCGCGCGATGCTCAGACTGCGCCGTAAGGACATCGCGGGTTCATTGGCCGACGTGGAACAATCGTTGTCCATCAAGCCGCATCTGACACAGCTGTGGGGTATGGCCGGTTCGCTTCGCTATCAGTTGAATAATTTGCCGGGCGCGATCGATGCGCTGGAAAAAGCGCTTTACTACGAGCCGAACAATATCGAACACTTGCTCAATTTGGGAGAAATAAAGCGCCAGTCCGGTAGCCTGGAAGTTGCCATTGCTGTGCTGGAAAAGGCTACCGCCCTAGCACCGGAAAACGCGAACGTATGGGCCCTCTTGGGAACGGTGTTGCAAGGTAGTGAGCGCAGTTCAGAAGCGCAAGCTGCCTATGCAAAGGCATTGACGCTAGCCCCGGAGCACGCCGAAGTTGCAAATAATCTCGGCGCCTTGGCCAAGGCCGAAGGCAATTGGGAAGATGCGCTACGCTACTTTAAACGCGCATTGGCCATCAAGCCCAATTTCGTCGAGGCGCACAACAATCTCGGCGTCGCTCTTCAAAACATGCGACGTTTTGATGAGGCTGTCGCGAGTTTCCGCGCGGCGCTCGCGCTCATGCCGGAATATGCCGCGGCACATAACAACCTTGGAGCTACGTTCAAAGACATGGGGCGGTTGGAAGAAGCTGAAGCAAGCTACCGCCAGGCGTTAAAGATCCAGCCGGACCATGCCGAGGCCATATGCAACCTGGCGAACACACTCTGCGATCTGGATAAGCTGCCGCAGGCGGCGCTCGAATATCAAAAAGCCTTGACGATAGACCCGGCGAACAGCGGACTCGATGCGGCGGTCCATCTCGCCATCCTGTGCTATTTGGACGGCGATATCGTGCAAAGCGCCGCCAAGCTGCTGGAGTCCCGGCCGATTCGGTCGACGACCAATTCTCAACACAAACATGCCCGTGTTTATTGGCACTATCTTGACAAACTTGTGTCACATCGGCAGCAGTTGGGCGACCAAGACCAACACCCGGAGTATCTCGAAACGCTCCATGTGATAGGAGAGAGTCACTCCCTAAGTACTCACGGAATCGCAGTCCGCTACAAAGGGAAGAAAATGCGGTGCGCAGCGGAATGGATTTCTGGCTGCAAACAATGGCATCTTGGCAACGACAAGGCGAATAGATATAAGCACAGACTTGAATTGATCATGGCGCGCCTGGCGCCAAAGTCGACAATATTGCTATGCATTGGTGAAATCGACTGCCGGCACGATGAAGGAATTATCAAGGCCAGCAGCGAATGCCCCGGCAAGACATTGGTGGAACTCGCGCACGCTACAGTCGACGCATATATTCACTACGTTGCTGCGATAGCGGAGCGTTTTGGTCACCGGATAGTAGTGGGCGGCGTCCCCTGTCCCAACATACCGTTCGATGAGTTGGCCGAGGCGACAGCCAAACAATTTGTTCACCTCATCCAGATTTTTAACCAGCGTTTGAAGAGTCAGGCACTAGCGGCAAGAATGGACTTCCTGAACATGCACGCGCTGACCGACCGCGGCGACGGCATCAGCAACGGGGAGTGGCATATCGACCATCACCATCTTTTGCCTCACGCAGTCGCCGAGGCGTTTGACCGGCACGGCCAAGTTGAAAGAAGCGTTGATTGAGCTATCCGGTGCCGGCAGGCAGATGACGGAAGGCTTGGCGTTTTCCTGAAGGATCGGATCGGCTATACTATGGCGACATTACGGAATGCACGTCCTGAAGGAATATCATGCCTCAATTTACCGCCGTCACCCCTGAATTTTTCGCCAACAAATCCTGGCAACAGCCTTCGACCTATGCATTTGCCGCACAAGCCAATGTGTTACCGGTAATAGCAGCGGAACTAGCCAAGCTGGTTCCCAGGATGCCACTAGGCTTTGTGCAAACCGAAGCCGGTTTTCAACTGGTAGCTATCGCATCGCTACAACCGGACAGTAATTTTTTTATCGCCCCCGATGGTCGTTGGCTGGGCGACTATGTCCCGGCGGTGCTGCGCTCCTACCCATTTCGGCTCGTAAAGCTGCAGGACCGGGACGAAAGCATTCTTTGCTTCGATGAAAGCAGCGGATCTGCGCTCGGCGCCGGAATTGGTGAAGCCTTTTTCGACGCCGCCGGTACACCTGGCGCGATGGTCAACCGTATGCTTGATCTCGTGTCGCAGATCGAGCGTAGTCGCGTCGCAACGCAAGCTGCAGTCGATGCTTTGCAGGCGGCAGGTCTTATTCAGCCTTGGCCGCTGAATATGCAGCAAGGCGATCAGACGATACCTGTCGAAGGTCTGTACTGCATTGACGAGGCCGCGCTTCTTGCCGTGCAAGATGATGCCTTCCTCACTCTGCGCAAAGCTGGTGCTCTGCCCCTGGCTTATGCCCAACTCTTGTCGATGAGTCAGCTCGACAAATTGCAGCAGGCCTTTTTCGAGCAAAGCAAACTGAAGACGCTAGCCAGGCAAGCATCCAATCACACGACTAGCCTGACTGATTTGGGGTTCAAGTTTTCAGATGGCGAGACGCTCCATTTTCAGTGATCCGGCACGCAAAAAAGAATGATGCCGGTCGCCGGACCGGCTGATAACATACCCTTCCTCACTTTAGAGATTTTTCTTCCATGAGCGACTGGACCGCCGGCTACGTGGCCGACATTGGATATACCTTTGGCTATTACCCCGAATTAAACCCCTTGCGCGTGAAGCTCGCCTTCCTCGACGCCGGTCTGGTTTGCCCGGAGATGGGCGCTGCGTGCGAGCTCGGTTTTGGCCAGGGCATAAGCGCCAACCTCCACGCCGCGGCTTCCCTTACGTCGTGGCACGGCACCGACTTCAATCCCTCACAAGCTGGTTTCGCTCGCGAACTGGCTGCGGCGTCGAACGCCGGCGCAAGACTGTATGACGAGGCGTTCGAGGCGTTCTGCCACCGTCCGGATCTACCCGAGTTCGACTACATCGGCCTGCACGGTATCTGGAGCTGGATTTCAGACGAGAATCGAGCCGTCATCGTCGATTTCATTCGCCGCAAGCTCAAAGTCGGAGGTGTCCTCTACATCAGCTACAACACGCTGCCTGGCTGGGCGGCCTTCGCTCCCATGCGGCATCTGATGACCACACATGCCGAAGTCATCGGTGCGGAAGGCCATGGGATCCTCAGTCGCATCAATGGCGCTCTTGAGTTCGCCGAAAAGCTACTTGCCACCAATCCCACTTACGCACGCGCCAATCCGCAGATCGCCGAGCGCCTTCGCGGGATCCAGGCCCAGAACCGGCAGTACCTGGCTCACGAATACTTTAATCGCGACTGGCACCCGATGCACTTCGCAACCGTGGCGGAGTGCCTGTCCTCGGCCAAGGTCAGCTATGCCTGTTCCGCGCACTACCTCGATCACATCGACGCGGTGAATTTGAGTGCCGATCAGCAGGCCTTACTCAACGAAATTCCCGACCCGATGTTCCGCGAAAGCGTGCGTGATTTCATGGTCAATCAGCAGTTTCGCCGAGACTACTGGGTGAAAGGCGCGCGCAAGCTCAACCGGCTGGAGCAGCTGGAAGCCCAGCGCGCGCAAGCGCTGGTCCTGCTGACCCATCGGCCGGACGTTACCCTGAAGGTGAACGGCGCCTTGGGCGAGGCCACCATGAGCGCGACCGTGTATGACCCGATTCTCGATGTCCTGGCCGATCACAAAGCCCACACGCTCGGCGAGATTGAGCAGGCGGTTCAGGCCAAGGGCGTAGTCTTCGGGCAAGTGGTCGAGGCCGCGCTGGTCCTCGCAAGCAGCGGCCATGTGGCGGCGGTGCAGGACGGTCGGATTGTGGACAAGGCGAAAACGCATACCGACAAGCTGAACGCCTATCTGCTCGACAAGGCGCGCGGCAGCGGTGAGATCGGCTATCTCGCCAGCCCCGTCACGGGCGGCGGGGTGGCGGTGGGCCGCGCCGAGCAGCTTTTCCTGTCGGCGCTGAGCGACGGTAAAAAGCGGCCATCCGAACTTGCGACGCAGGTATGGCAAATTCTCGCCGCTCAAGGCCAGAAGCTCGTCAAGGAAGGCCGGACGCTGGAGTCGGCCGAGGAGAATCTCGCCGAACTGACTGCGCAGGCCACCGTCTTCATCGAGAAGCAGCTACCGATCTTGAAGGCAGCTCGGATCGCCTGATGTGGGGCACAAGGGGCGACAAACAACGGCGCCCTTGCCGCCGCCGCGCCGCAGCTTAATGACTTGCACACTCATCTCCCGTCCGGGAAGTCGTTCGGACAAGCGAACGCGTACACTTTCCCCTTTGCGCTACACTTTCTTGATGCACCGAAAGTTTTTCTGGAAAACCGTATTCGCCTGTGCTAAGCTTTTGAAAAATGTGATCTACGTCACATTTTAGAAAGACTTTCGACGATAGAGTCTGGCTCCGGTTCGCGCTTCGCGCGACCGTAGAAAGCCGCAAATATTGCCAACTCAAGCTTCGGGCAAGCCGACCAAATGAAAACCACACTTCTTACCGCACGCAACGAAATCGAGCAGGCCTTGATCGGTTTCAAGAGCACTTTCTTCACCATCGGCGTGTTCAGCGCGATCAGCAACCTGCTGATGCTGGTGCCGTCGATATACATGTTGCAGGTCTACGATCGGGTACTGGCCAGCCGCAACGAGATCACGCTGCTCATGCTCACCTTGATGATGCTGGGTGCATACTTGCTCATGAGCGGGCTTGAGCTGATCCGCAGCTTCATTCTGGTGCGCGTGGGCGCGCAGTTCGACATGAAACTCAACAAGCGTGTGTATACCGCGGCCTTTGAGCAGAACCTGAAAAAGGCCGGCGGCAACGCCGGTCAGGCCCTGAACGACCTTACGAATATTCGCCAGTTCTTGACCGGTAACGCGTTGTTTGCCTTCTTCGACGCGCCATGGTTCCCGGTCTATCTTATCGTCATCTTCATCTTTGAACCGGGATTGGGCGTATTTTCGCTAGCTGGTACGGCAATCCTCGTGGCGCTCGCTTATATCAATGAAAAAGTGACCCGCAAGCCCTTGGCGGAGGCGAACGGCATGGCCATTGCGGCAGGCAACCTGGCGACCAATAACCTGCGCAATGCGGAGGTCATCGAATCGATGGGGATGCTGCCAAACCTGCTCGGGCGCTGGTTCAAGATGCATGGCAAATTCCTGCATCTGCAGGCTGAGGCGAGCGAAAAGGCAGGCAGCGTTGGCGCGATTACCAAATTCGTTCAGGTGTCCTTGCAATCGCTGGTGCTTGGCTACGGCGCCTTGCTGGTGATCGAAGGCAAGATCACGCCAGGCATGATGATCGCCGCATCTATCCTGGTGGGCCGCGCCTTGGCGCCGGTACAGCAGGTTATCGGCGTCTGGAAATCGTGGAGCGGCACCCGTGCTGCATACGGCCGCCTGGCCGCACTACTGGCGGCCAACCCCGCGCGTGAAGCCGGCATGCCCTTACCAAAGCCGATGGGCGCCTTGAGCGTGGAAGGTGTGGTCGCCGCGGCTCCCGGGGCGTCAGTGCCGGTCCTGAAGGGCGTGACTTTTGCCGTTGCGCCGGGCGACATTTTGGGCGTGATCGGGCCTAGCGGTTCCGGTAAATCGACCTTGGCGCGTTTGCTGGTCGGCGTCTGGCCGGCCCAGCAAGGCAAGGTCCGCCTCGACGGCGCCGACATTTTCCACTGGAACAAGGCCGAGCTAGGTCCACATATCGGTTACCTGCCTCAAGATATCGAATTGTTTGGCGGCACCGTCAGCGAGAATATTGCGCGCTTTGGCGAAATCGATCCCGAAAAAGTTGTGCTGGCGGCCAAGCAGGCTGGCGTCCACGATCTGGTCCTGCACTTCCCGGAAGGATATGACACCATGCTCGGCGATGGCGGAGCGGGGCTGTCGGGCGGTCAGAAGCAACGCCTGGGCTTGGCGCGCGCGATGTACGGCGACCCGTCGATCATCGTGCTCGACGAACCCAACTCGAATCTGGACGATGTCGGCGAACAGGCCCTGTTGCGGGCGATTCTCGACCTGCGCCAGCGCGGCAAGACCATCATCCTGATCACCCACCGCACCAGCATTATCGGCGCGACTAGCAAGTTACTGCTGCTGCGCGAAGGCGTGGCCGAGATGTTCGGGCCTACCGATCAAGTGATGGCAGCTCTGCAACAGCATACCCTTCAGGCCCAGCAATCCCAGGCGCAAGCACAAGCTCAGCAGGCACAGCGGCAGACGCAAACCGGCGCGCCAGATCATGCAAACGCCGACGCGGCGCCCGCTACACAGGAATAATAATGAAACTACTTGCAAATAAGCCAGCACGGTCGGACGTGACGGAAGTCATTGCGCATGACGTCTCACCATTGACAGTCAACACCGATGACAGCAGCTATCGCAGACTCGGTTGGGGCGTCGTTTTGCTGGGCTTCGTCGGCTTCATGGTATGGGCGATCTTTGCTCCGCTTGACAAGGGAGTGCCTTTGTCCGGCACCGTCGCGAAGGAAACGAATCGCAAGACGATCCAGCACCAGACCGGCGGCACCGTGGCGGATATCCTGGTCAAGGATGGTGATGTCGTCAAGGCCGGCCAACTGCTGGTGCGGATGAACAATATTCAGGTACAGTCAGCGGCGGACATCTCGCGCAGTCAATACTTTACGGCACGGGCGACGGAAGCTCGCCTTCTCACCGAACGCGATGGGAAGGCGACGATTACTTTTCCCGCTTCTCTGCTGGCCGAAAAGAAGGATCCGCGGGCGGTCGAAGCAATGGCCTTGCAGAACCAATTGTTTTCTTCGCGCAGACTTGCTTTGCAAAACGAACTCGGCGCCGTCGCCGAGAGTATTGAGGGTTTGAAGCTGCAGTTGCACGGCTTGGAAGAATCGCGCGACAGCAAGAAGGAACAATTGGGCATGATCAAATCGCAGCTCGAGGGCATGCGAGACC
>DASRXO010000320.1:0-3534 GCA_035654095.1 Telluria sp. | reverse complement strand
CGGGAAACACCACCTTCAACAGCTTCTCCTTCTTGACCGCGTGGCCGGGCCGGGCGATGAGCATTTTCAGCAACGCATGCTCGCGCGGCGATAGCTCGAGCGGGTCGGCGCGATGATAGAACACGTCCGAATCGCGGCGATAGCGCAACTGGCCGCAGTTGGGATCCATGGCCGCGCCGTCCTTGCCGTTGCGCCGCAGCAGGGCACGGATGCGCGCGTCCAGTTCTTCCAGGTCGAACGGCTTGGCCAGGTAGTCGTCCGCGCCCGAATTGAGCCCGGCCACCTTGTCCCCGACCGCGCCGCGCGCCGTGAGGATGATGACCGGTGTGGCGATGCCGCGTGTGCGCGTGCGCTGCAGGATGTGCAAACCGTCGAGCTGCGGCAGGTTCAGGTCGAGCAGGATGAGGTCGCAGGTCTCATCGTTGATGTGCCGCAGCGCGGACACGCCATCGAAACAAGCCGTCACGGAATAGCCGCGCTTCTCGAGCGTGCGCGCCAGCACTTTCGACATTTCCGCATCGTCTTCGACCAACAGGATGTGCATTTCTACTCCGAAAAACCTTCAGTGCCGCAAGCTAATTTACCTGCAGACAGTTGATACGGCAAGGTCGGCGGCACTGCCGACAGCAAATCGACAGGTAAGCGACAGGCCGTTGCCAGAAAACTGTGGTTTTCGGTCTGCGCCGATTTTGAGTTTACGATCCGCGCCGCTAGACTCGGCTTCGTATTGCTGTTGCAGAAAGTAAAAAAAGGACATCGCATGGAATTCCCCCCGAGCTTCAAACGGGCGCTGGCGGCGATACCGCTGCTGCTCGGCGCAGCGGCGCCGCCGGTGGCCGCCGCGGCCCCGCTGGAGGTGGTGTGCAGCGTGCACGAATGGTGCGCGCTGGTGCAGCACGCCTTCGCCGAGGCGACCGGCATCAAGGTGCGCATCACGGAACGCGGCTCGGGCGAGGCGCTGGACCTGATCGTCTCGGAGCGCGACCATCCGCAGCACGACCTCTGGTTTGGCGGCACGGGCGACTTTCACCTGCAAGCGGCCGACATGCGCTTGACCATGGCCTACCGCTCGCCGAACAACAGCCTGCTGCACGAATGGGCAGTCACGCCGGCCGAGCAGTCCGGCTACCGCACCATCGGGATTTATTCGGGTCCGCTCGGTTTTGTGTATAACCCTGCAGCCCTGGCCGCGGCCAAGCTGGCGCCGCCGCGCTGCTGGGCCGACCTGGTCAAGCCCGAATACCGCAACCTGATCCAGATGTCGAATCCTTACTATTCAGGCACCGCCTACACCGTCATCGCCACCCTGGTGCAAGTGATGGGCGAGGAAGCAGCGTTCAAATACTTGCGCAAGCTGGACTACAACATCAAGCGCTACACGCATTCCGGTGCGGACATGCTGGCCAATGTCGCGAGCGGCGACGCCGCGATCGTCATCGCGTTCGTGTACGCCGCCAGCGATACGGCCGCCACCCTGCCGGTGAAGACGAGCACGCCGTGCGAGGGCACCGGGTATGAGGTCGGCAGCATGTCCATCATCAAGGGCGGGCCCCATCCGAACGAGGCCAAACGCTTTTTCGACTGGGCCCTGACGGCCGGCGCCCAGGACTTGGCCGCCCAGACGCGCCAGTTCAAGCTCTCGTCGAATCGCAACGGCCGCTTCGATGTCCGGATCGTCGATCCGTCGGCCACCCGCCTGATCAACTATGACTTCCTGAAATACGGCAAACCGGAGGAACGGGCGCGCCTGCTCAAGAAATGGGGCGAAAGCGTGGACAGCGCGGCAAAGCAATGAACGACTTCCCCACCGTGCCGAGCGGCGCCCACCCGGTCATCGGCGTGAAACAATTGCACGCTATCGTGACGGGGGTGGAACCAGCGCGCCCCGACCGCCTGCGGATCGGCGTCGACGCTTCGATCATGGCCGGGCCGGTCCCGACCTTGTTGCGGCAGCTGCACAGCGACTACCCGACGCTGCGCTGGAGCCTGCATGAATCGAGCCCGGCCAAGCAATACGATGCCCTGTGCCGCGGCCAGATCGACGTCGGCATCTGGCGCGAGAACCCGATCGATTCGGCACAACTGTTGCAACACCGCTTGTGCCAGCAATGGTATGGCAGGGAAGACATCGCGATCGCGCTGCCGAAGGGGCATCGCCTGGCGCGCAGGAACAGCATTGCGCTGACGGATCTGGCCGGCGAACTGTTGCTGGCCTTGCCGGCGCCCTCGGCCGCGTTCCAGGAGCAGCTGCTGCGCTGTTTGCGCGGCGCCGGCGCGGGGCTGCAGATCGCGCATGAGGCGAACAGCCTGCCCACCCTGATGGCGATGGTGGGCGGCGGCATTGGGCTGGCCCTGGTGCCCAGTTCGACGGGCAGCATTGTCTTTCCCAATATTACCGTTCGCCGTCTGCGGGGCGCGCCCTCCACCAATCTGTACCTGGCCCACAGCATCGACTCCCAGTCCAGCGGCATCCAGCCCTTCCTGGAAGTCTTGAACAAGGAGCGCGGGGTCAGCCCGTTTTGCGCTCCCGTTCCGCACCCGATTCGCCCGGCGTAAGCCATTCCACCACCCAGCTAGGAGTTATCGCAATGCACAAGAAGCAACTCTCCCTGATCGCGCTCGCCGTGGCATCGGCCACGCAATCCATGGCATACGCCCAAGACGCGCCAGCGCCCAATCCCGCCCCGCGCAGCCAGGAAAAACCTGGCGATGCCCAGGTGGTGGTCATTACCGGTATCGCGGGCAGCGTCGAATCCGCGCTGAGCCAGAAGAAGCGCGCCACCAACTTGGTCGAGGCGATCAACGCCGAAGACATGGGCAAGTTCCCCGACCTGAACTTGTCGGAGTCGCTGCAACGCGTGCCGGGCGTGACGCTGGAACGCAACAACGTGGGCGACGGTTCGGCCATCAATCTGCGTGGCCTCGGGCCACAATTCACGGTCGTGACGGTGAACGGCATGGAAGGCGTGTCGTCGGGCACCGACAGCAATTTCGGCCTGTCGAACGGCAGCCGCGGCTTCAACTTCGAGATCCTGCCGTCCGAGCTGTTCACCAACGCCACCGTCAACAAGTCCTCGTCCGCCTCGCTGGTCGAAGGCGGCATGGCCGGCGTGGTGGAACTGGAGACGGCGCGCCCGCTCGACCAGAAAGGCTTCCGCTTCGTCTCCAGCGCCAAAGGCAATTACAGCGACAAGTCGGGCAAATGGGATCCGCGCGCGACGGTCATGGTCAGCAACAACTGGGACCACGTATTCGGCCTGTCCGCGGCGCTGACCACGGCCGACACGACCTACCGTAGCGATACGGCCCAGGGCGGCAGCTACCGCAATTTTGGCGCGGTCAACACCGGCACCCCGGCCAGCGCCGACATCCGCGCCGACATCGTCGCCAACGGACCGCGCTATATGTATTACGCGGACCAGCGCAAGACCCTGGGCGCGACCACCACGGCGCAATGGCAGCCCTCGCGCGACTTCGAACTGACCGCCGATATGCTGTACGGGAAACTGTCGAGCAAACGGAACGACACGCGCG
>DASRXO010000319.1:0-7087 GCA_035654095.1 Telluria sp. | reverse complement strand
GCGCTCGGTCATGCGCGGATGCGGCACGTGCAGCGCCGGCAGGTCGATGCGCTGCTCGCCGTACAGCAGGATGTCGAGGTCGAGCGTGCGCGGCGCGTTGCGGTAGGGCCGCTCGCGGCCGTGCGCCAGTTCGATCGCGTGCAGCGCGGCCAGCAGCGCCGGCGCCTCCAGTTCGGTATCGATGCAGGCCACGGCGTTGATGTAGTCGTCGCCCGAGGAGTCGATCGGCGTGCTGCGGTATTGCGCCGAGTGGCGCAGCAGGCGGCTGCGCGGGATCGCGGCCAGCCGCGCGATCGCGTCGGCCACGTTCGCGCGCGCATCGCCCAGGTTGGCGCCGATGCCGATGTAAGCGATCATCGCGACATTATTCCTCGCCGGTGCCGCCGCCGCTGTCGGCGCTGGCGCCGGCCTTGTTGCGCGGGCCGCGGCGCGGCGGACGTTTGCGCTTCGGTCCCATCGGTGCGGCGTGGGCGCTGGTCAGCAAGGCTTCGCGCTCGTTCGGGTCGCCTTCGTAGAACGCGGTCCACCATTCGCCGATCTCCATGTCGATCTCGCCCGAGGCGCAGCGCAGCAGCAGGAAGTCGTAGCCGGCGCGGAAGCGCAGGTGTTCGAGCAGCTTGTACGGCAGCTTGCCGGAGCGCCGTTCGAAGCGCGGCTGCATCGACCAGATGTCGCGCATGTCGGAGCCGATCTTGCGCTGCAAGGCCAGCTTCTCGGTCTGCGAGTCGAGCACGTCGTCGGCCGCCAGGTGCAGCGCGGGGATCGGCGATTCGCCGGCGGCGCGGTAGGCGGTCCACTTCTCCACCACTTGATGCCACAGCAGCGAGGCAAACAGGAAGCCCGGCGAGACGCCCTTGCCGGCCTTGATCCGGTTGTCGGTCGACTCCAGCGCCAGCGTCACGAACTTCATGCCGATCGGCTGTTCGAGCACCACGTCGAGCAGCGGCAGCAGGCCGTGGTGCAGGCCTTCCTTGCGCAGCTGCTGCAAACAGGCCAGCGCATGGCCGCTCATGAGCAGCTTGAGCATCTCGTCGAACACGCGCGCGGCCGGCACGTTGTTGATCAGCGGCGCCATCACCGGGATCGGTTCGCGCGTGTGCGGCTCGATGGTGAACTGCAGCTTGGCGGCGAAGCGTACCACGCGCAGCAGGCGCACCGGGTCTTCGCGGTAGCGCGCCTCGGGCACGCCGATGATGCGCAGGGTCTTGGCGCGGATGTCTTCGATGCCGCCGTGGTAGTCCAGCACCATCTGGGTGGCCGGATCGTAGTACATGGCGTTGATGGTGAAGTCGCGCCGCATCGCGTCTTCGTGCTGCGGGCCGAAGTTATTGTCGCGCAGGACCCGGCCGTGTTCATCCTTCGGTGCGTTGGTCGAACCGGCGCCGCGGAAGGTGGTCACCTCCAGCAGGTCCTGGCCGAACATCACGTGCACGATCTGGAAGCGCTTGCCGATGATGAAGGCGCGCCGGAACAGGCGCTTGACCTGTTCCGGCGTGGCGTCGGTGGCGATGTCGAAATCCTTCGGCTTGATCCCCAGCAGCAGGTCGCGCACGGCGCCGCCCACCACGAAGGCCTTGAAGCCGTTCTCCTGCAAGGTCTGGGTCACGCGGATCGCGTTCGACGACAGCAGTTTCGGGTCGATCCCGTGGTCGGCCGGACCGAGGACCACCGGTTCGGTCAGGTCGCGCGCTGGCTTGTCTTTGACGCCGAGGATTTTGCGGATGAATTTTTTAATCATTGAATAGATGGAGTAAAGGCCAGCCAAGCCTGGTTGCGTGCGTTGCCAGCGCGGCGTTGGGGTTGGTCGCAACAGGATGGGTGACGACGGACAGCAGGGGGATATCGTTGTGCGAATCGCTGTAAAAGTGGCTGCGCTCGAATGCGGACAGCGGCTTGCCGATCTTCTCCAGCCAGGCGTGGGTATGGGTGACCTTGCCGGGACCGGACGTGGGGGTGCCGAGCAGCTTGCCGGTCAGGTTGCCGTCGGCGTCTTCCTCGGGCACGGCGGCGATCAGGTGCTCGACCTCGAGCGCGGCGGCGATCGGCGCGGTCACGAAGCGGTTGGTGGCGGTGATGATGGCGACCAGGTCGCCGGCGTCCCGGTGGCGGCGCAGCAGGTCGCGCGCGCAGGGCCGGATCGCGGGGGCGATCACTTCGCGCATGAATTGGGCGTGCATCGCATCGAGCTGCGGGCGCGGGAAGCGCGCCAGGGTGCCGAGCGCGAACTCGAGGTATTCGACCGGGTCGAGCGTGCCGGCCTGGTACTGGGCGAAGAAGGCGTCGTTGGCGCGCTTGAAGGCGACCGGGTCGACCGCGCCGGTGCGCACCAGGAACTGGCCCCATTCGTAGTCCGAATCGATCGGCAGCAGGGTGTGGTCGAGGTCAAACAGCGCCAGGTTGGTGTTCATTCTTTTGTTTCCGCCGGCTCGCTGGCTTGCAGCAGCAGGTCACGCAACAGCGGCAGGGTGACCGGCCGCCGGGTTTCAAGGGAATACTGATCGAGGGCGTCCAGCATGGTCGACAGCGAGCGCATGTCGCGCCGAAAATGCGACAGCAGGTAGGGTAACACGCTGGCCGACAGCGTCAAACCGCGCGCCTCGGCCGCATGGGTCAGGGCGGCGATCTTCTCGTCGTCGGACAGGCCGTGGATCTGGTAGACCAGGCCCCAGCCCATGCGGGTGCGCAGGTCTTCGCGCACCGGCAGCACGGCCGGCGGCACGCGCCCGGTGCTGACCATGTAGGCGCCGTGCTCGCGGACCTGGTTGAACAGGGCGAAGGCGTCGATCTGGGCGGCGGCCGGCAACTGCTCGCAGTCGTCCAGCAGGTACAGGCTGATGGCGGGCGCGTAGCCGAAATCGGCGGCCGGCGCGCCCGGCGCGATGTAGCGCGAGCCGGGCGTGGCCGCCAGCGCCTGCAGCAAATGGGTCTTGCCGGCCGCACTCTCGCCCCACAGGTAGGCGAAATGCTCGCGCGAGGCGCGTTCGGCGAACTGCTGCATCAGATGCGCCAGCTCGGCATTCTGTCCCACCTCGAACGAGGCGAGGCTGTGCGCCTGGTCGGCGCCCAAATCGAGCACCAGCTGTTTCATGGCGTCGATACTCCCGCGAAGATCGTCATTCCCGCGTAGGCGGGAATCCATAGCGCGCATGAACTCGCAGGCGCTATGGATTCCCGCCTGCGCGGGAATGACGGCATGTGCGACGGTGTTGGCCAGCTAAATTTCATAGACATCAGGCATTATAGAAGCTGCTGCGCAGATAGTGGTGGCGCAAATGCTTGAAAGCAACCATCAGCACGGCCGAAGCCGGCAGCGCCAGCAGCACGCCGACGAAGCCGAACAGCTGGCCGAAGGCGAGCAGGGCGAAGATCACCGCCAGCGGATTGAGACCGATGCGTTCGCCCACCAGCCGCGGGGTCAGGAAGAAGCCTTCGATGACCTGGCCGGCGCCGTAAATCACGGCCACCGAAATCAGCCCGCTCCAGTCGGAAAATTGCAACACCGCGGCGATCAGCGCCAACATCAGCCCCAGCCCGAAGCCGAGGTAGGGGATGAACACCAGCAGCCCGGTCAGGATGCCGACCGGCAGCGCCACCTCGAAGCCGGCGATGGTCAGCGCCACCGAGTAGTAGGCCGCCAGCACCAGCATCACCAAGAGCTGGCCGCGCAGGTACTGGGCCAGCAGCAGGTTCACTTCCTGCGCCATGCCCACGGTCTGCACCACCCAGCGCCGCGGCACCGCCCCGGTGACCCGATCGAGGATCCGGTGCCAGTCCATCAGCAGGTAGAACAGCACCACCGGGATCAGCACCAGGGTGGCCAGCCAGCCCAGCACCGCGGTGCCGCCGATGCGCGCCGAGGCCAGCACCGTGGTCCAGATTTCCTCGCCGCTGGTGGCCAGCTGCCGGGTCAGCAGGGCGCGGATGCCGGAGCCGTCGAGCTTGATCTTGATGCCCATTTCCTGCAACCTGGGCGCCAGTACGGTGTCGAGCTTGACCAGGAAGGCCGGGATCTGGGCCAGCAGCAGCGGAATTTCCTTTTGCAGCACCGGCACCACGATCAGCACCAGCGCGCCGACCGCCGACAGGAACAGCAGCATCACCAGCACCACCGCCAACGTGCGCGGCAGGGCGACCCGGCCGATGCGGCGCCGGGCCAGGTAATCGACCCCGCCGTTGAGGGCATAGGCGAGGATGGCGGCGGCGATGAAGGGCGTGAGCACCGGCCCCAGCGCGTACAACAAGAGCACAAATGCAAGCCAGAGCGACAACCAGAATGCGGTCTGCTTCTGCTCCGGCGTGAAGGAAAATGGCATGTATTTCTTGTTATGGCTGGTTAAATGGGCTGTCGACGGGCCAGTTTGATAAAATAGCGGATTGACCGGAAACTTGGTCACCGCCTTCTATTTTACCGCCTCCGCTGCCACCACACCATGAGCCAACCTTCTAATGTTTCCCTCTCTTACCGCGATGCCGGTGTCGATATCGATGCCGGCGACGCCCTGGTCGAAGCGATCAAGCCGTTTGCCAAGCGCACCATGCGCGAAGGCGTGATGGGCGGGATCGGCGGTTTCGGCGCGCTGTTTGAGATCAGCAAGAAATTCAAGGAGCCGGTGCTGGTGTCCGGCACCGACGGCGTGGGCACCAAGCTCAAGCTCGCCTTCGAGCTGAACCGCCACGACACGGTCGGCATCGACCTGGTCGCGATGAGCGTCAACGATATCCTGGTGCAGGGCGCCGAACCGCTGTTCTTCCTCGACTACTTCGCCTGCGGCAAGCTCGACGTGCCGATCGCGACCGCGGTGGTCAAGGGCATCGCCCAGGGCTGCGAGCAGGCCGGCTGCGCCCTGATCGGCGGCGAGACCGCCGAAATGCCGAGCATGTATCCGGCCGGCGAATACGACCTGGCCGGCTTCGCCGTCGGCGCGGTCGAGAAATCGCAGATCATCGACGGCAGCAAGATTACGCCGGGCGACGTGGTGCTGGGCCTGGCCTCGTCGGGCGCGCATTCGAACGGCTATTCGCTGGTGCGCAAGATCATCGAGGTGGCCAAGCCCGACCTCAACGCCGACTTCCACGGCCGCAAGCTGGCCGACGTGCTGATGGAGCCGACCCGCATTTACGTCAAGCCGCTGCTGGCGCTGATGGCGGCGATGGAAGTCAAGGGCATGGTGCACATCACCGGCGGCGGGCTGGTCGAAAACGTGCCGCGCGTGCTGGCCGAGCACCTGACCGCCGAGCTCGATTCGAAGGCATGGACCATGCCGCCGCTGTTCCAGTGGCTGCAGCAGCATGGCGGCGTGGCCGACGCCGAGATGCACCGCGTGTTCAACTGCGGCATCGGGATGATCGTGATCGTCTCGCAAGAGAATGCCGATGCGGCGTTCGCGCAGTTGCAGGCGGCGGGCGAGACGGTGTCGCGCATCGGCCGCATCCGCGCCCGCGTCGGCGACGAGCACCAGACTATCGTGCTGTAAGCCGGGGCTCCGATACGGGCTGCGCGAGCAGGCCGTGGTGTCGCACGGCTCGGATACGCGGCGGTCCGGCAAGCTGTGTTGTCCGCGTGGGCACGGGCAAACCCGTACCCACCCTACGGCCCCGATGGACGGTCCCGCGGCAAGCCGGGTAGGGTGGCTACGGTTCACCGTGCCCACGCGGTCACCGCGCCAGCCCAGGCAGCGCTCACAACACCTTGTCCACCTTCGGCGCGCGCAAGCGGTGCGCGTCCGGCATGCCGCCGCCCAGCAGGGGCCGCAGGTAGCGCCGGAACGCCTCGGTCACATCGGTGCCGCTGGCGCTGATGAACTCGTCCTCCATCACGCGCGTCTTGCCGGCCACCGAGTCGAGCGGCACCAGCTCGTAGCTGACCGCATACTCGCCGGTGCGCTTGATCGCCACCGAGCCGCCGCGCGCGCCCCACATCGCGAACTGCACCGCCTTCTCGCCCACTTCGCGCGCTTCGCGCTGGTCGACGTCCGACACGCAACCCAGGAACGAGCGCTGCAGATAGCCGAAGGTATCGCCGCGCACCCGCTTGATGCCGAGCTTGTCCTTGATCTCTTCGCACAGCAGGTCGGCCAGCGCGCCGGTGCCCGACAGCTGCACATTGCCGTGGGCATCGCGCTCGACTTCCGTGGCCAACAGGCTGGCGATCGCCTCGCCGGAGGCGTCGTGGATGCCTTCGGACACCGCGATCACGCAGCGCCCATGGCGCGCGTACGTCGCCTTCACGTCGGCCAAGAACTGCTCGAGCGAAAACACGCGCTCCGGCAGGTAAATCAGATGCGGCCCGTCGTCCGGGAACTTCTTGCCGAGCGCGGCGGCGGCGGTCAGGAAGCCCGCGTGCCGCCCCATCACCACGCCCACGTACACGCCGGGCAGCGAGGCGTTGTCGAGATTGGCGCCGGCGAAGGCCTGCGCCACGAAGCGCGCGGCCGACGGAAAGCCCGGCGTGTGGTCGTTGCCGACCAGGTCGTTGTCGATGGTCTTGGGAATGTGGATGCAGCGCAGCGGATAGCCGGCCTTCTGCGCCTCGAGGCTGACGATGCGCACGGTGTCGGACGAGTCGTTGCCGCCGATGTAGAAAAAGTGCTCGATCTCATGCGCACGCAAGACCTTGAAGATGTCCTGGCAATACGCGATGTCCGGCTTGTCGCGGGTCGAGCCCAGCGCCGACGAGGGTGTGGCGGCCACCAGCTCGAGGTTATGGCTGGTCTCCTGGGTCAGGTCGACGAAGTCCTCGTTGACGATGCCGCGCACGCCGTGCAGCGCGCCGTAGACCCGCGTGACCTGGGCGAAGCGGCGCGCCTCCAGCACCACGCCGGCCAGCGACTGGTTGATCACGGCGGTGGGGCCGCCTCCTTGGGCGACCAGGATTTTTCCCGACGACATGCGCATCTCCTTAGCGGTGAGGTCAACGACAGCGAATAGGGTACTCCGAAAATCAGTGCGCGCCGATATTCCGGTCGAGGAATTTTTCGACCCGGGTCCAGAAATCGATGCGGTTCTTCGGCAGCGCCCAGCCATGGCCTTCTTCCGGGTACACCACCCATTCGACGTCGGGGTTGGTCTTCTTCACCGCGGCATAGAA
>DASRXO010000318.1:0-4493 GCA_035654095.1 Telluria sp. | reverse complement strand
CCGAGCTCGGGCGCGATCACGTGTTCGATGCCTTGCAGCGCGTCGTTGGTGTCGAACAAGACGATGCCGTGTTCCTTGCAATTGCGCGCCAGGTTGGTCGCCTGCAGCGCCGACGGCACGTCCTGGATCACGCGGAAGCTGACCGGATGGGTCGGGATGATATGGTCGACCACCGCCATCTGCTGGGCCGGCGCGGCAACGGCACGGCCGTGCTGCTTGAGCCCGGCGAAAGCCTGCGGGCTGGTGTATTCGTTCATGATGTGCAAGTCGACGTACAAGAGCACGTTCTGGGCATCGAGCCGCAGCACGGTGTGCGAGTCGACCAGTTTCTGGTACAGCGTTTTGGGCATAGGGTCTCCACCTTGAGTCTGTCAAGTTTACCCATTGTCGCGCGCTGCATAATATAATCTTATTTCATTTATTCATAAATCGTACTTACCAATGGACGCGTTCTCGGACCTCGACTTCTTTGTCCAGCTGGTCAAGCAAGGCAGCTTGGCGGCGCTGGCACGCGACCGCGGGGTGACACCTCCGGCGATCAGCCTGCGCCTGTCGCAGCTCGAAAAGCGGCTCGGCGTGCGGCTGCTGAACCGCACCACGCGCCGCCTCAGCGTAACCCACGAGGGCGAGCTGTACCTGGCGACTGGCGCGCGTCTGCTGTCCGAGTTGCAGGAGCTGGAACAAGTGGTCGCCAGCAGCCGCGGCGCGCCCAAGGGCCTGCTGCGGGTGAACGCGAGCTTCGGCTTCGGCCGCCGCCATATCGCGCCGGCCATCATCGCCTTCGCCAGGCGCTACCCGGAAGTGGAGGTGCAGCTCGAGCTCACCGACCGCGCGGTGAACCTGGCCGACAAGGCCTTCGACGTCGGCATCTGGTTCGGCACCGTGCCCGATTCGCGCATGGTGGCGCGCAAGATCGCGGGCAATAAGCGTGCCCTGTGCGCAGCGCCCTCCTACCTCGAGCGCGCCGGCACGCCGTTCACGCCGCACGAGTTGCAGCAGCACCAGTGCATCGTGCTGCGCGAGAACGATGCCGCGTTCGGCACCTGGCAGCTGACGCGCGGCAGCAAGCGCGAGACGGTCAAGGTACGCGGCCCGCTCAGCACCAACGACGGCGAGACCGCGCTGCTGTGGGCGCTGGCCGGCTTCGGCGTCCTGATGCGCTCGGAATGGGACGTCCATGCGCATCTCGAATCGGGCCAGTTGCGGCGCGTGCTCGACGACTGGACGCTGCCGGTGGCCGACATCTACGCGGTCTATCCCGAGCGCATGCACCTGTCGGCGAAAGTGAGCGCCTTCATCGACTTCCTGAGTGCGTGGTTCCGCGAACAGCCGAGCTGGGGCAGCTAGTCCATACGCTAGTTTCGTTACAACTATTAATTGAAATTCATTTGCCGCCGGCGACGCGCGCTCCTAGAATCATTTGACCATTAGCTCAGAAACGGTCAACCCCATGCAAAATTTCACGTACCAGAATCCGACCAAAATCATTTTTGGCGCGGGCCAGATCGCCGCGCTCGACGCGCACGTGCCGCCCGAGGCGCGGGTGCTGATCACCAGCGGCGGCGGCAGTATCGAGAGCAACGGCGTGCTGGCGCAAGTGCAGGCGGCGCTGGGCGAACGCGTGCGCTTCGTGTTCCGCGGCATCGAGCCGAATCCGAATTACGAGACGCTGATGCAGGCGGTCGCGCTAGCCCGCGAGGAGGAAGTCGACTTCCTGCTGGCGGTCGGCGGCGGCTCGGTGATCGACGGCACCAAGTTCATCGCCGCCGCGCTCGAGTTCGACGGCGACCCGTGGGAGATCCTGGCCACGCAGGCACCCGTGCATGCGGCGATGCCGTTCGGCAGCGTGCTGACCCTGCCCGCGACCGGCTCGGAAATGAACAGCGGCGGCGTGATCAGCCGGCGCGCCAGCGGCGACAAGCTGCCGTTCAGCAGCGAGGCGACCTATCCCGTGTTTTCGATACTCGACCCGACCACCACCTATTCCTTGCCGCCGCAGCAGATCGCCAACGGCGTGGTCGACGCCTTCGTCCACATCGTCGAGCAATACCTGACTTACCCGGTCGACGCGCTGGTCCAGGACCGGTTTGCCGAAGGCCTGCTGATCACCTTGACCGAGGTCGGCCCGCAGGCGCTGGCCGACCCGCACAACTACCATGTGCGCGCCAACCTGATGTGGACCGCGACGCTGGCCCTCAACGGCCTGATCGGCGCCGGCGTGCCGCAGGACTGGGCCACCCACATGCTCGGCCACGAACTGACCGCGCTGCACGGCCTCGACCACGCGCAGACGCTCGCGATCGTGCTGCCGGCGATGCTGACCATGCGGCGCGACCAGAAGCGCGCGAAGCTGCTGCAGTACGCCGAGCGTGTATGGCACATCACCAAGGGCAGCGACGAGCAGCGCATCAGCGCGGCGATCGAGGCGACCCGCGCGTTCTTCGAGCGCATGAGCGTCGGCACCCGGCTGCGCGATTATCAAATCGGTGCGGACTCGATCGACGCCATGGTGTCAAAGCTGGAAGAGCATGGCATGACGGCACTGGGCGAGCACGGCGACGTGACGCCGGAAGTCAGTCGCCAGATCTACCTGCTCGCGGCTTGAAGTTCGCTCATTCACATTGGAGTTGATTATGAAGATAGGATTTATCGGACTGGGCGCGATGGGCAGTGCGCTTGCCCTGAACCTGGTCAGGTCGGGATACGAGCTGCAGGTGTACAACCGCAACCCGGATCGGGTCGCGCCGCTGCGCAATGCCGGCGCCACGGTGGCCGCAAGTCCCGCGCAGGCCGCTTATGGGGCCGACCTGGTGTTCACGATGGTGGCCGACGACGACGCGCTGAAGGCGGTGACCCTGGGCGCGGTAGGATTGGTCGCGGGGCTGAAGCAAGACGCGGTGCATGTGTCGATGAGCACGATCGGGGTCGCCACCGCCCAGGAGCTGGCGGCGCTGCATCGGAACGCGGGCCTGGGCTTCGTGTCGGCGCCGGTGTTCGGGCGGCCCGATGCGGCGGCCGCGCGCATGCTGTTCATCATGGCGGCCGGCGAGGAGCCGCACCTGAAGGCGGCGCTGCCGCTGCTGGAGCAACTGGGGCAATCGGTCGGGATCGTGGGCAGCGATCCGTCGCAGGCCAACCTCGTCAAGCTGATCGGCAATTTCATGCTGTCGGTGATCATCGAGACCTTGGGCGAAGCGTGCGGCGTGGCGGGCAAGGCGGGGATCGACCCGGAACACTTGATCTCGCTGCTGACCGGCGCGAGCTTCAACGCTGGGCCGTACAAGGTGTATGGCGGCTTGATCGCGGCGCAGCGCTTCCAGCCGCCGGGCTTTGCCTTGCCCTTGGGGCAGAAAGATAATCGCCTGATGCTGCAAGCGGCCGAGGCGCTCGGCGTGCCGCTGCCGCTCGCGAGTTTGGTGCATGACCGGTTCCTGGCACTGCGCTCGCGCGGCGTGGGCGCGGACTACGATTGGTCGGCGCTGGCGCTGGGGGCGTTGGCGGATGCGGGACAGGAGAAGTCGGCGTAGCGCTGCAATGGCGCGTCCCGCATATCCGGGGATGCGCCATCGGATGCCGTCGTATGGCAATTCGTTCTTAACCAGCAATCGTTCCTAAAAAGATATTGAACAATGAGGTACACTTAGCGGATTAAAAACTAATCCTGCGACAAACCACGCTCATGCCGATCTCGGATTTTCCCGACGAGCAGAACGCGACGCTTCATGATTGGAGCGACGCAGAGCTGGCAGTTGCGGTTGACTCGTATATGGCAATGCTGCGCGATGAGCTTGCCGGCAGGCCGTACGTGAAATCCGAAGTGAACAGAATGCTGCGCGACACCGCGCTCCATGCTCGCACCAAGGCGTCCATCGAGTTTAGAATGCAGAATATCTCTGCGACGCTTTTCGATCTTCGTATGCCCCGGATCCGAGGTTATCTACCGGCGAAAAACGTCGGCAGCAACGTCAAAGAGCGTATCCGCGCCGTCCTTTCAAAACTCGACCTTCGCGATTTAGAAGTCTACATTCCGACAGCCGACCCTTCGGCGCTTGCGAAGAAGGTCAGAACGCTACGGGGACAGCCGCTCGGCGATGTGCCGCTTGGCTCGGCCAAACCCAGTCATGTTGTCGCCACCTCGATTACCTACGTTCGAGATCCAGCGGTGAAACGCTGGGTCTTAGTGGAAGCGAACGGCATCTGCGAAGGCTGCGATAACCCGGCACCGTTTTTGGATACCGATGGTTTCCCCTACCTCGAGGTGCACCACGTAACGCAGCTAGCAAATCACGGATCGGATCGCACCTCAAATGCCGTCGCGCTGTGCCCAAATTGTCACCGCCGCTGCCATTCGGCGAAGGATCGCGACGAATTCAAAATCTCACTTTACCAAAAGATCAAACGCTTAAAAATCGAAGTGCCCGAACCCTACGATCAAGAAATGTCGGAACTCATCGATCCGGAATAATCGGGGCGAGCCGGCCAGCCGACATCCT
>DASRXO010000317.1:0-10116 GCA_035654095.1 Telluria sp. | reverse complement strand
GTGGTGGTTGACTTGCGCAAGTCCTCGCCCTTTTTCGGCCGCTGGGTCGGGGTCGAATTGTCGGCCGAGAACCGGCGCCAGATCTGGGTGCCGCCCGGTTTCGCGCATGGCTTCGTGGTCACCAGCGACAGCGCCGAGTGCCAGTACAAGACCACCGATTACTGGGCGCCCGAATACGAACGCTCGATCCTGTGGAACGACCCGGCGCTCGACATCGACTGGCCGATCGGCGGCGCGCCCATGCTGTCGGGCAAAGACAGCCAGGGCAAGCTGTTGGCCGACGCGGACGTCTTCCCATGAAGATCCTGCTGACCGGCGCCAGCGGCCAGGTCGGATACGAGCTCGAGCGCAGCCTGCAGGGCCTGGGCCAGGTGGTCGCGGTCGACCGCGCACGCATGGACCTGGCCGACCTCGACCAGGTGCGCGACGTGATCCGCGCGGTGCGCCCGGACCTGATCGTCAACCCGGCCGCCTACACCGCGGTCGACAAGGCCGAGTCGGAACCCGCGCTGGCGCGCCGCATCAATGCCGAAGCGCCGGGCGTGATGGCGGCCGAGGCCAGGGCGCTGGGCGCGGCCATGGTGCAGTATTCGACCGATTACGTGTTCGACGGCAGCAAGGCGGGCGCCTATGTCGAGACCGATCCGACCGGCCCCATCAACGTGTACGGCCAGACCAAGCTGGAAGGCGAGCTGGCCATCGCGGCGGCCGGCGTGCCGCACCTGATCTTGCGCACCAGCTGGGTGTACGGCATGCGCGGCAAGAATTTCCTGCTGACGATGCTGCGCCTCGCCAGCGAGCGCGACGCCTTGCGGGTGGTCAGCGACCAGCACGGCGCGCCGACCTGGAGCCGGACCATCGCCGACAGTACCGCGATGGTGCTGGCGCAAGCCAAGGCCGGCGGCCCCGCCTGGTGGGAGGCGAATAGCGGCATTTACCACCTGAGCAGCCAGGGACAGACCACTTGGTGCGGCTTCACCGAAGCCATCGTCGAACAGGCGCGGCTGACATGCCGGGTCGAGCCGATCACCAGCGCCGACTATCCGGTGCCGGCGCGCCGGCCCAGCAATTCGGTGATGGATTCAAGCAAGCTCATCGACCGCTTCTGCGCGCTTCCGGAATGGCGGCGCGCACTCGCCTTATGCCTCGCTTGATATTATCTCCGCCGCTGTAAATATCCCGCATCCGGTCAATACAATGCCCTGAAGTCCGCGAGGATCGTCCGGTAATCCGGTACAATCATGGGCTTGACGCTAGGGCAAGCCATCTTTACAAAGGGCCATATTCCAGCAGGGGCCCTGTTGTGCCGGGACGGGCGCGCGCCGGTTCCGCGACTTTGCAGATAAAAAGATAATGTTTTCATTCCTTGTAAGTTTTGTTTCTTCCGCACTCCTCACCTTGCTCGTCATTAAGCACGCCCGCTTGCACGGTCCGGCGCTCGATGCCGATTTCGGCGCGGTGCAAAAAGTGCATGCGCACGAAGTCGCGCGCATCGGCGGCTTGCCGATTTTCCTGGCGGTGGTCATCAGTTCCGCGATTTCGATCTGGCGGGTGCCGGCCATGGCGCCCTGGCTGGTGTCCTTGCTGCTGTGCTCGGCGATTGCTTTTATCGGCGGCATCCTCGAAGACTATACCGGCAAAGTCAGTGCGATGCGGCGCCTGCTGCTGACCATGGCCGCGGCCCTGCTCGGGTATTACCTGCTCGATGCGAAACTCGATCGCATCGATTTACTGTTCGGCTCCTTCCCGATCGCCTATGCCTGGGCGGTGCTGCCGCTGACGGTGCTGGCGGTGGCCGGGATCGCGAATGCGGTGAATATTATCGATGGCTTTAACGGCCTGGCGAGCGTGGTCACGATTTGCATGCTGGTGTCGCTGGCCTATGTGGCGGCCCAGGTGGGCGACGTGTTCGTGCTGGTGGCGGCGTTGATGGTGGCGGGGGCCACCGCCGGCTTCCTGATCTGGAATTATCCGGTCGGCCTGATATTCCTGGGCGACGGCGGCGCCTACTTTATCGGTTTCATGCTGGGCGAGCTGGCGCTGTTGCTGGTAATGCGCAATCCGCAGGTGTCGACCTGGTATGCGGCGCTGCTGCTCATATATCCGACATTTGAAACCCTGTTTTCCGCCTATCGCCGCATGTTCTTGCGCGGCAAATCGCCGGCGATGCCCGATGGAATACATCTGCACAGTCTGATTTTCAGGCGTATCGTGCAATGGGCGGTGGGACGCCGGGAAGCGCGCGCCCTGATGCGCCGTAATTCGCTAACATCGCCCTACCTGTGGCTGTTTTCCTTAATGGCGGTTATTCCGGCAACCGTTTTCTGGAGGAATACGGGTATATTAATATTTTTCTGTTTGTTGTTCGTCGTCAGTTACGTGTGGTTATATGCGCGTATCGTACGATTCAAGTCCCCGCGCTGGCTGATTTGGCGCAAGAAGGACTAGTATTTAAACGCGGATGTAGTATATTGCGACAATTGGTGAGAATTCACTTAATCTGTTTCAACCCCACTTTCGAGGAACGATGATGGATCTGTCAAATATGTCCGTTGGTGACTTGCGTAATCTGCAGGACCAAATCAAGCAGGAAATGAAAAAGCGCGAGCACCAGGAAGTCGCTAAAGCGCGCGAACAAATCCTGGCCATCGCCCAGAGCGTCGGCGTGCCTTTGAAAGACCTGATCGGCAGCGGCATCCGCGCTAAAACCGGTACCGTCGCCGTGCGTTACCGCCACCCTGACAATTCGTCCCAGCAATGGACCGGCCGCGGCCGCCAGCCTAAATGGGTCAAGGAATGGGTCGAGGGCGGCAAATCGATCGACAAGCTGCGCGTATAAACGTTTTCCGGCTCGCCCGGGGCGGATTCCCGCCCCGTTCGCGGCAATAGCGGCGGGCGCGAATTGCCCATGCGCCCCGCTTGCCGCTACAATATCACTCCAAATCACCGGTCCCGCTTGCCGCCTGGCATACACAGGCCGCAGGCGCGCACCGCTTCTCGCCGCGCTCATCAAGGTAAAACACATGACGGTTCCGCTTTCCAAAACGATTTTCAAGGCTTACGACATCCGCGGCGTTATCGGCAGCACGCTGGATGCGGGCGTCGCGACGCAGCTGGGCCAAGCCTTCGGCCGGGCGGTGCTGGCCAAGGGCGAGCGCACGGTGGTGATCGGGCGCGACGGCCGCCTGTCCGGCCCCGACCTCGCCGCCGCGCTGGCGCAGGGCCTGCAGGCGGCCGGCGTCGACGTGATCGACCTCGGCGTGGTGGCGACCCCGATGGTCTACTACGGCACCCAGGTGCTGGAAGCGACGTCGGGCATCATGGTCACCGGCAGCCACAACCCGCCCAATTACAACGGCTTCAAGATGGTGCTGGCCGGCGAGGCGATCCACGGCGAGACCATCACCGCCCTGTATCGCAGCATCGTCGCGCATGACGGCAGCGCGGCCGCGACGCCGGGCGCTTACCGCAGCCATGACATCGCGGCCGCTTACCTGCAGCGCATCGTCGGCGACGTCAAGATCGCGCGTCCGATCAAGATCGCCGTCGATTGCGGCAACGGCGTGGCCGGCGCCTTCGCGGGCGACCTGTTCCGCGCCATGGGCTGCGAGGTCATCGAACTGTTTTGCGAAGTGGACGGCACCTTCCCCAACCACCATCCGGACCCCGCGCATCCCGAGAACCTGCAGGACCTGATCCGCTGCCTGCAAACGACGGATGCCGAAATCGGCATCGCCTTCGACGGCGACGGCGACCGCCTCGGCGTGGTCACCAAGGACGGCCAGATCATCTACCCGGACCGCCAGATGATGCTGTTCGCGGCCGACGTGCTGACCCGCCATCCGGGCGCGCAGATCCTGTACGACGTGAAATGCACGCGCCATCTCGCGCCGTGGATCGCGCAGCACGGCGGCGCGCCGCTGATGTGGAAGACCGGCCACTCGCTGGTCAAGGCCAAGCTGCGCGAAACCGGCGCCCCGCTGGGCGGCGAGATGAGCGGCCATATCTTCTTCAAGGACCGCTGGTACGGCTTCGACGACGGCCTGTATGCGGGCGCGCGGCTGATGGAGCTGCTGACCCGCGTGGCCGATCCCTCGGCCCTGCTCAACGCGCTGCCGCAGTCCGACAGCACGCCCGAGCTGCACCTGCACCTGGCGGAAGGCGAGAACGTGGAGCTGATCGAGAAGCTGCGCAGCGGCGCCCAATTCCCTGGCGCCGAACGCATCATCGACATCGACGGCCTGCGCGTGGAGTACGCCGACGGCTTCGGCCTGGCGCGCGCCTCGAACACCACGCCGGTGGTGGTGATGCGCTTCGAGGCCGAGACGCCGGAAGCGCTGCGCCGCATCCAGGGCGAATTCCGGCGCGTGATCGTGGCCGCCAAGCCCGACGCCCACCTGCCGTTCTGACCGCGGGCAGCCCTTGAATATCCTGTTGGTGAGGGTGTCGTCGCTGGGCGACGTGCTGCATAACCTGCCGATGGTGGCCGACATCCTGCGCCGCCATCCCGACGCGAACATCGACTGGGTGGTGGAGGAGGGCTACGTCAGCCTGGTGCGCCTGCATCCGCGGGTGCGCAAGATCATTCCGTTCGCGCTGCGGCGCTGGCGCAAAAGCCTGTTCGCCAAGGACACGCGGGCCGAAATCGCAGCCTTCTTCCGCACCCTGCGCGCAGAGCGTTACGACTACGTGTTCGACACCCAGGGCCTGCTCAAGACCGGCATCGTCATGGGCGCCGCGCGTCTTGCCCCGGGCGGCCAGAAGGTCGGCCTGGCCAACGGCAGCGAGGGCTCGGGTTACGAGGGCGTCTCGCGCCTGTTCCATACCAAAAGCATCCGGCTCGACCCGCGCACCCACGCCGTTGCGCGCGGCCGCCTGGTGGCCGGCGCGGCGCTCGGCTACGCGGTCGACAGCGCGCCCGACTTCGGCCTGCCGCCGCCCGACCTGTCGGCGCGGCCCGACTGGATGCCGCTGCAGGACTACGCCGTGTTCTTCCACGGGACCGCGCGCGACGCCAAGAAATGGGCACCCGCCAACTGGATCGCCACCGGCCGTGCGCTGGCGCCGATGCCGGTGCTGCTGGCCTGGGGCTCGGCCAGGGAAAAACGCGAAGCCGAAGCGCTCGCCGCCCAGCTGCCCAACGCGCGCGTGCTGCCCAAGCTGTCGATGGACGAGGCGGTGACGCTGGCGCGCAACGCGGCGCTGGCGATCGGCGTCGACACCGGCCTGACCCACATCGCCGCGGCCTTCCTGCGCCCGACCGTCGAACTGTATTGCGACTCGCCCAAGTGGAAGACCGAAGGCAACTGGTCGCCGCGCATCGTCAACCTCGGCGAGCGCGGCGCGCCCCCCTCGGCGGACGAGGTCATCGCCGCCGCCACCCGGCTGGCCGGCACCGCCTGATGGGGCGCGGCCTGTACTCGCTGCTGTGGCGCCTCGCGCTGCCGCTGGTGCTGGCGCGCCTGTGGTGGCGCGGCTTCAAGGAGCCCGGCTACCGCCGCCACTGGGCCGAACGGCTCGGCTTCTACGGCGCGCGCAGCGCGGGCTGGCACACGATCTGGGTGCATGCGGTCTCGGTCGGCGAGACGCGCGCCGCGGAACCGCTGGTCGATGCGCTGCTGGCCGCCTATCCCGACAGCCGCATCGTCCTGACCCACATGACGCCGACCGGGCGCGCCACCGGCAAGCAGCTGTTCGCCCATCATGGCGAGCGCCTGGTACAGTCCTACCTGCCGTACGATATGCAACCGATGGTCGAACGCTTCATCGCTTTTTTCGTGCCGCGCATCTGCATCCTGATGGAGACCGAGGTGTGGCCGAACCTGGTCGCGGCCTGCGCCCGCCGGCGCGTGCCGGTGGCGCTGGTCAACGCACGCCTGTCCGAGCGCTCGTTGCGGCGCGGTCGGCGCTTCGGCGCGCTGATGACCGAGGCCGCGCGCGGCATCGCGCTGGTCGCCGCACAGACCGAGGCCGATGCGGCGCGCGTGCGCTCGCTGGGCGCGCCGCGCGCCGACGTCACCGGCAGCATCAAGTTCGACGTGGTGGCGCCCCCCGCCGCGCTGGAGACCGGCGCCTGGCTGCGCGCGCGCATCGGCTCACGCCCGGTGCTGCTGTGCGCCAGCACCCGCGACGGCGAAGAGGAACTGCTGCTCGACGCCTGGCGCGCCATGCCGCAGCGGCCGCCGCACATGCTGCTGGCGATCGTGCCGCGCCATCCGCAACGCTTCGACGAGGTGGCCAGGCTGGCCGAAGCGCGCGGCTTGAGCGTGCAGCGCCGCTCGCAACTCGGGCCGCGGGACGCTGTGGCAACCGACATCCTGCTCGGCGACTCGATGGGCGAGATGTTCGCCTACTACGCGGCCTGCGACTGCGCCTTCATCGGCGGCAGCCTGCTGCCCTTGGGCGGCCAGAACCTGATCGAAGCCTGCGCCCTCGGCAAGCCGGTGTTGGTTGGACCCCACACTTTTAATTTCGCCGAAGCGACCGAGGCGGCCGTGGCGGCCGGCGGCGCGCTGCGCGTGGCCGATGCCGGCCAACTGCTGCAAGCCGCCGCCACGCTGCTGTCGGACCCCGCCAAACGTAGCGCGATGGGCGAACGCGCGGCCGGATTCGCCGGCCGGCATCGCGGCGCGACCCTGCGCACGCTTGAATTACTGCGCCCTTTAATTCACTAGCAATTTGTTACCATGTTCCCCTCACAGCGCCGATTCCGGGCGCTTATAAGAACAAACTGGGGATGTGCATGTTGTGGTTCAATCACCCGAAGCTGGCCGCTACCGCGCTGGCGCTCGATACGCCCGTGATCGATGCCGCGCCGCCCGGCGCCGAAGATGACTGCCGGTTACCCGCGCCGCTGCGCTTTTCGGTACGTTACGCGCTGGCCGAGTATCTGAGTTTCATGTGGCAGCATGCGGGCTACCTGATACGCCGGCGCCGCGTCGGCCGCGCGGCCGGCTGGTACCTGCAGGCTAAAAGCACCTCGGCCGCCGCGTTGCATTTCGTGGCGCAGGGCCGCGCGCGCCGCATCTACGAATTCACGATCGACGAACACGGCATCGTGCGCGCCAGCCCGCGCGGCGTCACGCTGGTGAAGTGGGACCAGGTCAAGGCGGTGCGCCGCTACACGCGCGGCTACCTGCTGGTGCTGGCCCAGGGCACCTTGCCGATCCCGTTCCGCTGCCTCGAGCTGGCGCAGATGACGGCGATGGACGGCTGGTTCAGACAGGCGGCGCCGCGATAAACGCCGGCAGTTGTTCGGCGCGCGCCGAATGCGCGGCCAGCGCCGGGAAGGCCGGCGCGAGGATGGCGTCCGGCAGCATCAGCTGGGTGAAGCGCCAGGCCGCCGCCGTCGTGATGCCGGCCTGGTTGATCGATGCGCTCTCGCAGGCCAGCGGATGGCGCTCCACCTCGCCCTCCAGCGCCGACAGCGCCGCGATCAACTGTTCGTGGATGCGGTTGGCCCACGGCTCGTACTGTTTTTCGGCCGGCCGCATGCGCCGCTCGTACACTGTCTGCACGGTCTTCTCGCAGGCCGCCAGCGCCAGTCCGATCAGCTTGAGCGCATGGCGGCGCTGCGCCGCGCGGGTCGGCATCAGCGATTGCCCGGCCAGGGTTTCGAGGTAGTCGATGATCAGGGTCGAGTCCATCAGCAGCTCGCCGTCGTCGCAGACCAGGGTGGGCGCCTTGACCACCGGGTTGATCCGCTTGAACTGGTCGTAAGTGCTGAACACCGAGATCGACTGATGGGCGTAGGAGAGTCCCAACAGCTGCATCGAAATCGCCACCCGGCGCACGTACGGCGAGTCCAGCATTCCTATCAATTGCATCGTATTCTCCCTGGTTAGTCGGCGAACATCACAGGCAGCTCCTGCGAGCGTTTGCGTAGCGCGCTCTTGGCGCCGTCGTAGTCGGGATACACCGACTCCACGGTGGCCCAGAAGCGCGGGCTGTGATTCATTTCCAGCAGGTGCGCCAGTTCGTGCGCCACCACGTAGTCGATCAGCGGCAGCGAGAAGTGGATCAGGCGCCAGTTGAGGCGGATATTACCCTCCACCGTGCAGGAGCCCCAGCGCGTGCCGGCCGAGGACAGCGCCATCGAGTTGTAGCCCACGCCGAGCCGCTCGGCATACACGTCGAGCCGTTCGGCGAACACCCGCTTGGCTTCGGCCTGGAACCAGATCCTCACGCGCTCCTGCAACTGCCATTCCGACAAGCCGGGCACCACGCCGACGGTCAGCTGGCGCAGCACCGGGTCGAATACGCAGCGGCTGCGCGGCGCTTCCTCCAGCCGCAGGGTGATCTCGCCGCCCATGTAGGGCAGCTCGGCGCCGTCGGCCCACTGGATCGGCGGCTTCTCCTGGCGCTGCGCGCGGCGCTCGCCGCGTTCGTGCAGCTTGGAGAGGATCCAGCGCTGCTTGGCGCGGATCGCATTGTCGATCTCGGCGAGGGTGACGCGCTTGGGCGCTGTCACGCGCAGGCCGTCGTCGTCGATCATGAAGCCGATCGAGCGGCGCGACGAGCGGCGCAGTTCATAGTCGAGGTGATGGATGCCAAGCTGGATGCGGCGCAGCGGCGGGGCGTTGGGTGCGCGCGGCGGGGCGGGAAGCGTGATGCGAGGCGGCGCGGGCGGCGCCTTGAATAGCGGTTGGGGCGACGGGGACGGCTTTGCGGCAGGTTCGAGCGCCGCAAAAAAATCCTGCGCAAAGAGTTCGAGTTGCTGGCCGTTGATCTTCGGTGACGTCATGTTCTGCTGCGGTGTCGATGCTCGGATCAGGGCGCCGATCTCGCTCAACCAGCGCTGTAGGCGTGGGGCGAAATGACGCGCATTTCTGATTCTATCCAATTTTCTACCTCTTGCATCAAGCTGTCGGGAGTGTGGTTTTCCGGCGATATCGGTTTGCCGATCGATACCGTGATCACACCGGGACGTTTCAGGAACGACTTCTTGGGCCAGCATTCACCCGAATTATGCGCGATCGGCACGACCACCGCGTTGGTTTCTATCGCCAGCCGCGTGCCGCCGCTTTTGTACTTGCCTTTTTGTCCCACCGGGATGCGGGTACCTTCGGGGAACATGATAATCCATTGTCCGTCCGCGAGCCGGCGTTTGCCATGCGCCACCACATGCTTGAAGGCGTTCTTGCCTTGCTTGCGGTCGATCGGGATCATGCGCAGCAGCGCCATGCCCCAGCCGAAGAAAGGTATGTACAAAATCTCTTTCTTGAAAACGTAGACCAGCGGCCGCGTCATGTTCGGCAGCAGGAAGATGGTCTCCCACGCCGACTGGTGCTTCGACAGCAGGATCGCCGGCGCGTCGGGCAGGTTGTCGTAGCCCTTGAACTGATAGCGGATACCGCATATGACCTTGGCGCACCAGATCACGAACACGTTCCAGCGCGAGGTGACCCAGAACCGCTTGTTGTACGGCAGCGGCGCGGCAAGCGAGCACACGCAGGTAACCCAGATCACGGTGGCCAGCACCATCACGATCATGAACAGCAGGGAACGCAGGAACAGGGCGGTATTGCGCAATGAAGTCTCCGGGTAGTAGCTAGTTCGGCACGGGGGCCGGTGTGGTCTTGAGCAGCGCGTCGACCATCGCGGCGAGGTCGGGGAACACCTGGGTGCCGGGCGGCAGGCCGCCGGTCTCGCGCGTCTTCTGGCCTTTGCCGGTCAGGACCAGGTAGGGCACGCAGCCGCTGACGAAGCCGGCCTGCAGGTCGCGCAGCGAGTCGCCGACCGTCGGCACGCCCTTCAGGCTGATCTTGAAGCGCTTCGAAATCTCTTCGAACATGCCGGCCTTCGGCTTGCGGCAGTCGCAGTTGTCGACCGCAGCATGCGGGCAGAAGAAGATGGCGTCGATCGCCGCGCCGACTTGCTGGGCGGTGGTGTGCATCTTCTGGTGGATCGCGTTGAGGATGGTCATGTCGAACAGTTCGCGCGCGATGCCGGACTGGTTCGAGGCGACGATCACGCGGTAGCCGGCCTGGTTCAGGCGCGCGATCGCCTCGAGCGAGCCGGGAATCGGCACCCATTCGGCGGGCGATTTGATGAACTCGGACGAATCATGGTTGATGACGCCGTCGCGGTCGAGGATGATCATCTTCATGCCATGTC